>JAKFUW010000101.1 GCA_021732545.1 Alphaproteobacteria bacterium
GCTGAGCGTTGCACCATTCAATTATCCTACGCGATTGGCGTGGCTCATCCGATCTCCTTTTATGTGAACACGCACCGCAACGGCAAAGTGGATGATGCGATGCTGGAAAAAATCCTGCCCGAATTGATGGATTTAAGCCCACGCGGTATCCGCAAACATCTGGACCTCAATCGCCCGATCTATGCGCTGACGGCGGCTTACGGCCACTTTGGCCGCACCCCAACCGAGCAAGGCCATTTCTCGTGGGAAAAAACCGATCTGGTTGATGCGTTGCAGAATCACTTCAATGTGAAAGCGGCTTAGTCGTTAAATCGTTAACGACTTAATAGTGTAATAGCTGATCATTACTTGGCGTAAGGAGCGCCAGAGAAAAATCTATTAACGTCTCGAGAGTTTTTGACGCTGTCTGTCCATTTTTCTTTTTCATCCCCTAATGTCGTCTGTTTGTCTATAATAGACCTCCATAGCTTATGATTTACTGCCTCACCTCCAGCCAGAGCTTCTTTTCCATGTGTTTCCTCTAGCCATCCTCTCATAGTCACAAGCGCATCAAGATCTCTGGCTTCCCATATCGCTGTCCTTGCTGAATTACCTTCTATGTTTTGATAGAGGCCAAATAATCCACCTAATGCAGAACCTGCCATGAGTGTATATTGCAGTCCTTTATTGCCGAGCTGTTCTCGATTCAGCACTTGAACAATTTTTGCACCACCAACAGCAGAGAGTCCCCCGATAAGCGCATTAATAGCGACAGGAGCAATATGTCTTAAACCAGATTGTTCGCTTTTTAATCTATCTTGGATTTCTTCAGTTTTAAATGTGATCGCATTATCGAGCCAATTGGCATTATACCGAAGCTTATCTTGATGACTCAGCAAACGATACCCTTCTTTGGCTTTCATTTGCCAACCGTTCGATTGCACTCTATTCAAAACTTTTTCTGGTATTTCTTTTTCCATTCATACATTTTAGCCTGAGAAAACAAAAAAATATATGACAGTTTCTTTACATTATGCGTGATTACCCACCTCTCATCTCATCCTTTGGCCGCAGACGTGGGCGCTCGCTGCCTGCGCATAAACTAAAATTGGCGGAAGAATTATTGCCGCTGATTCAGATTGAAATGCCGCAAACGCAGATACAAAATTTAGCCACCGTCTTTGCGAGCGTAGCGAAGAGCGCAGAATCTTCTATCGATCCTGCGCTATGGCTTTGCCATCCGCAGGATGACACAATATACCGCGCCTTCCACCTCGAAATTGGCTTTGGGGCAGGGGAGCACTTAGCGGCGATGGCAGCGGCGAACCCCGATATTGGCTATATTGGCTGCGATCCGTTTTTTAATGGCGTGGGAAATCTGTTGGTGATGATTGAGGAACAAACACTCTCCAACATCCGATTATTCGTCGATGATGTGCGATTGCTGCTGCCGTTTTTGCCTGCGCAAAGTATCGCGCATATCGATATTTTATTCCCCGACCCATGGCCCAAACCGCGCCATCATAAACGCCGCTTGGTTAATCAAGAGTTGCTATCGCAACTGGCAACGCTCCAACCAGCGGGCGCCACATTGCTGCTGGCCACCGATCATGTGGATTATGGTGCGTGGATGCTCGAGCATGTGCTGGCGCATGCTGATTATGATTGGAGCTCACAAAGCCATGCTGATTGGGAAAACCCGCCGGATAATTGGGTGCAAACCCGCTATCAGCACAAAACCACATTGCAGGGGCGCAAGCCACTTTTTATCAAGTGCGTAAGGCATTAAGTTGTGCGCTTTCGCGAACGAAGTGAAGCGATCTCTTGAGTAATGGAAGACGAGACTGCTTCGGGCTTTGCCCTCGCAGAAGCGCACTAATCACTCTTTTTTCTTGTCAAAAACCAACAATGCTGTATAAACACCCCAATCACTCATTCATACACCGACAAACAGGTGGCCATTGGCCGCCTTTTTTATTGGAAAATTTTAAAACATATCAAGGCCATGAAAAAACTGAATGAACATGTAGCCGAAATTATTTTGCCCTCATTAGGTGCGATGGGGCTTGGCGTGGTGGACATCAAAATGGTGGATGGCGCTAAGCGCAAAACGCTGCAAATTTTGCTCGAAAATCTGCAAACTGGTAATTTGAAAGTGGCTGAATGCACGATGGCCAGCCGCGCCATTTCAACGCTGCTCGAGGTCAATGAGGTGATTGCGGGTGATTTTAATTTGGAGGTTAGCTCGCCGGGTATTGATCGCCCGTTGATTGATCGCCTCGATTATGAGCGCTTTATGGGCTTTGAAGCCAAGCTCGATACCGCGTTGCCGCTCGATGGCCGTCGCCATTTTCGGGGTATTTTGAAAGCGATTGACGATACGGATGTCACCATTTTTATCGATGGCAAAGATTTTAAAGTCGCGATGGAGATGATCCAATCGGCGAAACTGATGCTCACCGATGCGCTGTTAAAAGCGCATAAAGACGGCAAAATACCACCTAAATTTCCCGCTAATGAAACACCAACGCAAACGACTATAGGAGCATAAATCATGGCACTCGCTGCACAAGGAACAAGCAACAATCTGGAGATGATTCAAATCGCTGATGCGGTGGCACGCGAAAAAAACATCGACCGCGAATCGGTGTTGGAAGCGATGGAGCAAGCAATTCAGATTGCTGGCCGCAGAAAATTCGGTCAAGAGCACGATATCCGCGCCGAAATTGACCGCAAAACAGGCTCGATTTATTTGTTCAAACAAAGCGCTGTGGTTGACGCGCTCGATGAAGATGAAGCGATTGCCTTTAACCAAATGCTCGTGAAAGACGCGCAGAAGAAAAAGCCCGGTGCTGTTGCGGGCGACATCATCAAAGACCCCTTGCCGCCGATTGATTTTGGCCGCATTGCCGCCCAAACCGCCAAGCAAGTGATTGTGCAAAAAGTGCGCGATGCGGAGCGTGAGCGCCAATATGAAGAGTTTAAAGACAAAATGGGTGAGATTGCCAATGGCGTGGTCAAGCGCGTGGAATATGGCAATGCGATTGTGGATTTTGGCCGTTGCGAAGCGGTGATTCGCCGCGATGAATTAATCCCGCGTGAAACCTTCCGCACCGGCGATCGTATCCGTGCCTATATCTATGATGTGCGCCGCGAAAAATCGGGCCCGCAGGTGTTTATGTCGCGCACGCATCCTGACTTTATGAAAAAATTGTTCGCACAAGAAGTGCCTGAGATTTATGATGGCATCATCGAAATTGTGGCGGTTGCTCGCGATCCTGGTTCGCGCGCGAAAATCGCCGTCATGTCGCATGACCCAAGCGTCAATCCTGTGCTGTCATGCGTGGGTGTTCGCGGAACGCGCGTGCAAGCGGTGGTGTCGGAGCTTCAGGGCGAAAAGGTGGATATTATTGAATATTCGGAAGACCCCGCAACCTTCATCGTCAACGCATTGTCATCAGCAGAAGTTAGCAAAGTGGTGATTGACGAAGATGGTGGCCGCATTGAAGTGGTGGTGCCCGATGATCAGCTGAGTCTGGCAATTGGCCGCCGTGGCCAGAATGTGCGTCTGGCGTCGCAATTAATCGGCTGGAACATTGATATCTTGACCGAAGAAACCGAATCCGAGCGCCGCAGCGAAGAATTCAATAAACTCACCAAAATGTTCATCGATGCGTTGAATGTTGAAGAAGTGATCGCGCATTTGCTGGTGACCGAAGGCTTCACCTCGATTGAAGAAGTGGGCTATGTGCCGATTGAAGATTTAGGT
>JAKFUW010000264.1 GCA_021732545.1 Alphaproteobacteria bacterium
ATCATGCGGGGTTTCTTCCACCTCAATCTCAATGTCCTGATATTCCTCCACACCCTCTAGCATCGCCATGGCACGCCTATGCGCCTCGGCTTGAATGGCCTCCATCAGTTCGGGCTGGTTGAGGGTGTCGAGATAGGTGGCGACGTTAACCTCACCTGTCCCGTCATCGCGAGGAGCGCTTGCGCGACGTGGCGATCCATGGATTGCCACGCTTCCGCTGGTCGCTCGCAATGACGGCGGCGTATTATTTACGCTTAACCGCCCGTTTGATGACTTTTCGTGTGGGTTTGGCAGGGGCAGGGGCTGCAGCCTTTTTTCCACTTGATTTAGCAGCAGGCTTACGTCGCTGGGGCTCATCACGCCGCGATGTTTTGGTGCTTTTGGAAGCGGGCTTTGCTTTTGCGACGGGTTCGGGTTCGGGCTTGGGAGTATTGACCCAGGCTTCGAGCTGTTTAAGTCTGCGCTCGCATGCTGCCAGACGCTGTTGCAAGTGAGCCAGTTCGTCAGACTGAGCATGAGATGCATAGGCAGAGTGTCGATTCGTTTCGTCATGTCCCGCTTTTGCGCCCGGTTGAAATTGTCGCATCATAGTGGTCATCTGGCTGATAAAATCGCCATCTGTCATGCTCTTGGAAAGCTGCTCCTGCCAGATATTGAGGAACGCGCCCGCCATTTTTTGATAATCGTTGCCTGTCATTAACCATATCCATATTGCAGTTTATTCGTTAGAATGCTATTGGCTGTCCAGCATAACGTAATAATACGCAAAATCAATGTGAGAAGGAACAATAGGGAAATGGCAAAAAAACCTGCAGGGAATGAACCCGTCGTCATCAAAAAATACGCGAATCGCCGTCTGTATAACACCCAGACCAGCACCTATGTGACGCTCGATGATCTGTGCGAAATGGTCAAAGAAGGCACCGAGTTTTTGGTGTGCGATGCCAAATCGGGCGAGGATTTAACCAAGCAAGTGCTGACCCAGATTATCTTTGAACAAGAAAATCACGGCGAAAATCTGCTGCCGATCAGCTTTTTGCGCAATATCATTGGCTTTTACGATGATGGCATTAAAGACTTTATCCCGCATTATCTGGAAAGCAGCATGCAGACCTTCATGAAAAACCAGGAAAAAATGCGCGACATGATGGGGATGAAAACCGTGGCCAGCCCCTTTGGCCAACTCGAAGAATTCAACAAACAAAATATCGAGTTTTTCTCCCGCGCAATGGAGACAATCTTCACGCCATTCGCAGGAGATGACCCTAAGAAAAAGAAGTGATTTTTGTTTTAGCTGTCACCCCGCACGTTCCATGAGCGGTCGCGATTAGCGCGGAGCGAATGGTAGAGTTGCGGGGTCTCCACCCGACCTGATGGGGGTGCCGCGTACCGCGTGCGGCATGACAGATAGGTTCTTGTCATTCCCGCGCAGGCGGGAATCTCTGTTGATGCGTTATTCAGCTTTGAAAGAGATTCCTGCCGGAGTTTACCCCGTGTTTACCACGGGGGCACTAAGCGCCTTCGCAGGAATGACGAAAAACCAAATAAACAAAGCGGGAAGATCATTGCCCGTCATCCTGCGAGCCGAAGGCTGCGCAGGATATACAAAATGCGATTCTGCGCTTCATGTTTTTCATGGCCGCAGCATGACAACCAATCACTCTTGTTTATCAAAGGTGAACAACGTTAAAGGGCGGCCTCTTGCAAAAGATGCCGCCCTTTTTCGTGGATATCCGCAAAGATCAATCTTTCATGAAAAGGCTTGTCGCCCAATCTCGAGTTGGAGTATCGTCGCTGCCTCGAGTTCGTCCGCCTTTTGCTTTGTAGCCTGTGGCTGTGGGAACGCCTGCCGAACTAGGCTCATCAAACTCAGCTTGACGAGCAGCCCCCAGCTTAACACTTCCTCGTCCATTGGTTTTGGTCCCGAAACAAGTGGAATTATTATGAGCCAGATAGCCATTAGCATAATAGGTGTGATCACCATCGAGCATCGGGTCGTAAATCTTGGTTTCAGCATCATAGGCATGCGCTTTAATCGAAACAACTTTTGCTTCACTGTCAACGGTAAGTATTACATCTCCAATTTCAAGTTTAGTCGTATCAACAAGGTGGCCTTCTGCACGAGTATAGTCAGGGTCAATTGCTTTCCAGCCATCTGTTGTCAAAAAAGCATGTCCTCTGGTTACAAAAGCGCTGCTTCCATTAATGGAGTATAAAAAACTGTGGGCTGCTCCCAAAACAATATCAGGAGTAGCAACAACGTTGTTGTCTTGAGTGTGACCTTTTACCACATCGCCAACATTCAATTCGTCAAATCGTTTATTGGATCCATCGGCAAGAGTAATCAGCGTATCGCCGCTAAAACATCCCCTACCACCGCGACCACCACCACCACCACCAGTCCCAGGGCCACCTCCTTCACCGCCAGCACCACTAGTGCCGCCACCACCCGTTACACGGGTTTCACATGTTCCTGTAGCCAAGTTTTTTATACGAGTAACATTGGTTGGCCAAATAATTCCGCCTTCAGGAGTATGGTATGCATGCTTATAACCACCAGGCGTTCCTGTGGCATTAGCATCAGCGGCTTCATCGTAGAGGTCTAGTGTTGACTTAGGTGTATTAGTATGTGGTTTTTGATGTTCAGTTGTCCCTGGCAAGGGGCTAGTAAGGATTTTCCCTTTTGGAGTGACATAAACTGAATCAGGGGTTTTCCCGCTTGTTTGAAAGCCGACGTTAGGCGCAAGCGTATCAATTCTTATACCACTGCCATCAAGGCCCGCAACGCGCGTGCCGCCTTTATTGGGCTTGCGTTCTGTTATTGGCTTGCCTTTAGCTTGTGGAGGAGAATTAGTGGGTTGTTCTCTACCACTTAACCTATCCAAAAGGCCGCCAGTAGCTGGGCGTGATGGAGTTTCAGTATCAGTCTTTGCTGCTGCTGCAGCAGCAACAGGAGCTTTAGCTACGACTTTACAATCTTTACCATGTTCGTCAACGGCTTTGCCAACGGTTTTGAGAGTATCTGCCGAAATTTCTTTATCTGCACCACTTAGGTAAGCTTTCGCCTTGGTGAGGGCGTTCAATTCTGCCGTTTTGGCTTCACTGTCTGGTTTTTTCTTTGCCGCTTCTTCTGCAAATCCTATAACTTTTAGCGCTTCAGTACGCGTTTTTGAACATTCTTTACCCATATCGGCATCTAAGGTAAGACTAGTACCGCAACCTTTGTTCAGCTTGTCTTGCATAGCTTGAACGCGGCCAGCATTATCAACGGCTTCAGTCATAGTTTTTGTATCTGGCATTTTACCGTCTTCGCCTCTTTTGATACCAATTTTGGCGAGTGCTTGCTCGGTTGAGCCACCTGGATCAATCCTGCCATCAATGGTTTTGCTTCTATCACGCAAACCTAGGTCACGCAGTGTTTCTTGGATTTTGACGATGGCTGAATCTTTAGCCGCTGTAACAGTTAAACCTGCAATATTACCTGTTGGAGGCACTGGACATTCAGCGGCAAATTCTTTTGCTGCTTCTGCGGCATCATTACCACCTTTTAAAATTCTTTCGGCTTGGCTTCTCTCCACATCTGTTGGAGCAGCAAGACCCTTTGCACTGGCGAGCACATTAGCAAAATTCCCCTTTACGCAATTAATTTTGGGGCTGACGTAGATTGGGTTAATTAAAGCACCATTTTTTAAGGATAGTGAGCTGCTCTTTTGGAGAGCCATAATTGAATCTAAACTCGCACTCT
>JAKFUW010000072.1 GCA_021732545.1 Alphaproteobacteria bacterium
CTCGACCTTAACTACACGCTGGTGGAAAACAGTGATGATAAACGCCGCCCTTTCATAAAACAGATCGAGGCAGAGCAATATCGTCGCTGGCTGGTGGAGTTAATCAGGCCGCACCATGTCATCCTCATGACGGCGCGTCCTGCCATGCACAAACAGGTAACGCTTGCGAGCATTAGCGCAAAAACCGCCTGGTTACCCCAGGAAGCGCATTTCAATGTTTACGGGCTTACACCCCCGTTGGCAAAGGAACGGATGCTTGCGGAGCATGTGCGGCCTAAACACGGCGGGGCAACATTCCTCGCTATCGAAAGCAACCCAAGAACCCACGCAATGTATGCACGCTATGGCATTCGGTCGGTGAAGATCGAACCAGGTGAGCGTTGGGACGCATTACCCGAGTAAACATCATGGGTAAGGCACAGGCGATGGGTCTGGGTGCGGTGCATACGGTGTCGCTGGCAGAGGCACGAGAGAAGGCGCTGCAATGCCGTAAGCAGCTACAGGAAGGCAGCAATCCGCTATTAGAGCGTAAGGCGCAGCGTCAGCAGGCTGCGTTGGCCAAGTCTACTCATAAGAGCTTTGCCGAATGTGCTGAAGGCTATATCGCAGCGCGTCGTGATGGCTGGCGCAATGCCAAACATCTGCAGCAGTGGGAGAACTCATTAAAGGCCTATGCTTATCCTGCGTTCAAGAATCTTTCGGTAGCTGATATTGATACGGGGTTGGTGATGCAGTGCCTTGAACCGATCTGGGCAACCAAGACAGAAACCGCCTCTCGCGTGCGTGGTAGGGTTGAGTCGGTGCTGGATTGGGCATCGGTGCGTGGCTATCGCAAGGGAGAGAACCCAGCGCGGTGGAAAGGGCATCTGGATCAGCTGCTACCTGCGCGTTCCAAGGTTGCCAAAGTGAAGCATCACCATGCGTTGCCTTATGGGCAGATGTCTGGCTTCATGATGCAACTCAAAGAAGTAAACTCTGTGTCTGCATTAGCACTCGAGCTTGCTATCCTGACTGCCACCCGTACCAACGAAACCCTTAAGGCAAAATGGAGTGAGTTTGACCTGAAGCAACAGCTATGGATTATTCCTGCCTCGCGCATGAAAGCAGGGACGGAGCACCGTGTGCCACTGAGTGAGCGTGCGATGGTGATCCTGAAGCAACTGAGCAAGCAGCAGCTTGGCGATTATGTCTTCTCTGGCAAGCGCTACGGTAAGCACATGTCGAATATCCGAAATCACCCAGAAAGCTAAAGCCTGGGGGCTTCGCACTAAAAAAGGCTATGCACTTAACAAAGCAACCATATACCGCCTGATGATGCGGCAGTTCTATTATGGCGAGATGGAAATCAAGGGCGTGCTTTACCCGCACTGCTATCCGCCCATCATCTCTCGGGAATTGTTCAAAGCCTGCGAGGATGTGCGGCTGGGGTACAACAAGAAGCCATTCCGTTATCGCGGCAAGGATTTCATCTTCCGCGGCCTGCTGACCTGTGGAACCACGGGCAAGATGGTCACCGCCGATACCAAGAAAAGAATCTATAAGAACGGGGAATCAGCCGAGTGGACATATCTGCGCTGTTGGAAGCCTGACGATGCTGAGAAAATCATGTGGGTCAGAGAAGACAGCGTGCTGGAACAGGTTGCCGATATTTTCAATCACCTCGGGATCAAAAATCCTGAGATGCTTCAGAATGTCGTGGACTACATCAAGGAAACCAACCGCGCTAAAAAGGCGTTTCATAATCAGGAAGTGGGGCAGCTGAAAAAGCAGCACACCGAGATTCAGGATAAACTCGACAGGTTGGTGGATTTGCGGCTGGAGGAGGAGATCACCAAGGAGGAGTTCGAAACCAAAAAGAACCGACTGAAGGATCGGCAGTACGAACTCGACCAATTGATCCTGACGTACGATAAAGCAGACGACCAGTTCACAAAGACGCTCTGTGCCTTGCTTACCATCGCTTCGGACAGTGATAAAATCTGGTTAGGTTCGACGATTTCGGAAAAACGCGAGTTGCTGAATTTCGTATTTGCGAACCTACAGCTAAAAGGCGCAACCCTTTGTTATGAATTAAGAAAACCATTTGATAAGATGCTCAATCAAGCTGATTGTATCAAATGGCGGAGGGGATGGGATTCGAACCCACGGTACGTTGCCGTACACACGCTTTCCAAGCGGGCGCCTTAAACCACTCGGCCACCCCTCCTTATACACTCACGAGCAAACATCTCGTGGTTTAGTCTTTAAGTTTTGTTGGCTTTTGTCAACGGGCACTCGGCCACCCCTCCACACGTTACGAACAGCTACTTGGTTAAGTAAGTGCCGGCTATTTATAATATGTTCGCCAAAGGCGAACTGAGTGCCTTAAACCACTTTCGCCTATGCCAAAGCTTCGGAGGACGTAGCGGCCACCCCTGCACATTTATAGTTGCGGCATATCACAGGGTTTTGTTCAGCGCACGCAAATTTTATCAAGCCTGCGTGTCTTAATACGTGTCATCAGGCGTTGCATCAGCATGAAATATGGCGTAATGAAAAGTGGTATTATTTAAGAGGATTAGATCATGGCTATTATTCGTCCATTTAATCTGTGCGCGGCGATTTCAAGCCTGATGGTGATGAGTGCTTGTGGTAAAAATTTGCACAGCGATGTGTATTCGAGTGAAAGTTCGGTGGGAAAGGTGCTGTATGGAACGGTGGTGTCGGCGCGAAGCATCACCATCAAAGATAATGAAAGCAACAAGCAACTTGGCCTCGGCACGATTGCCGGGGGAGCCGCGGGAGGCGTCGCAGGATCCACGATCGGTAAAGGTAGGGGCAGCACCTTGGGTGCCATTGGTGGCGCCTTAGCAGGAGCCGTGGTGGGTGCCATTGCAGAAGATCAACTCAGCACCAGCGAAGGGATCGAATATATTGTGCAATTAGATGCCTCTAAAACTCCTAAATCCATCGCGATCAAAAAGCATGAAAAGCTAACGGTAAACAATGGCAAGAATGTAGAAGCCGATGTAATAGATGCGGCCATGATAGAAGAAACGAGCTCTAATGTTATTTCGGTGATTCAGCAAGACGATGCGCCGATTGCAGCGGGCGCGCGGGTGATGGTGGTGTATCGTGATGATAGGGCGCGGATTACAGCCGTTCGTTAGGTGTGGCAAATGTCATCAAATGTTCACACCTTTTTGCGGTGTATACGTTAATCTGGATAACACAAACAAGCTAGAAGGCGCTACATGGCCGATCAAAAGACACAAGAATTTGAGCATGCCATCGTTACGGAACTCGCCGATAGACGCGGTACCTCCATTAGTTTTAAGAGCAAGCCTCAGCTGGTTGAGTTTTCGCCCGAGAAAGCACCCAAACTTCAATGCCAGTTTTATCCGCTCAAGGGCACGAAAATCTATTTTAGCCTCAGCGAAGATTTTATGAAGGCCAATTCTGGCCAGATATCGAACTCTGAAGCTGATGTTATCGCGCGGATACCGCCCAGTGGCGATTGGGACTGGTTTTCATGGGAAGGCAAGGGTGAGGTTGATGAGCAAAGCACCAAATATTTTACAACAAGGTTTGAAAACGCACTGGCTGCCAACCCTAAGATATTCAACGAAGCCGCTAAAAGGGTTGGGGTGGTGTTTGACTGCCCATCGTTCCTGTGCCAAATATGCCAGAAGGGTTTGGGCTGCGCCAAGTGATTTTAAGAAATCTGGTCTTGTCGAGTTTCGCTGTTCTGATATTTTA
>JAKFUW010000155.1 GCA_021732545.1 Alphaproteobacteria bacterium
CCCCTAGAAGGGGAGGGCGAAGGGCTGGAGTGTTTATAGGGCGCCAACATCAAAATTCGCGCCATGATAATCCTGCCACCACATGGGTGACGTCATTATCGTTACCAAAGGGCAAAAGGCACGAGCGGAATTTGACGATTTTCTGGTTATCGCTTACAAATTGGCCTGAATCATAGATGGGAATCAATTGTGTGACCACTTCATCGATGCGTTTCACAATCGTCGCGCCTTTGGTGGCTTTTTGCTTAGGCTTCAGCGAGCTACCGGTGAGGTCTTCGTTATAGAGCTTGCGCACTTTGTCGCCCATGCGGTGAAAAGTGTAGTTTTTGTTATCCGAGCTTCCGCCCTTACTCACCGAAAATAGCACACAACTGTCCCATATATCGTCGATGGCGGCGGTGTTGAACTTACCAAAGGCAGGCAAAGTCTCATCTTTTTTCAGCAGTTCCCAATATTTGGTCAATCGGTCATCGAGTCGTTTTTCTAGCATTGCGCGCATACCTCAAATTTTTATGATGATTCAGGTTGTTTTATGCAACCATAAGATTTATATTACAACCATGAGTATAGTTTTGGCACCGGTGATGATCTTTTTTAGCCCTATTTTATTGTTGGCGGCTGTGGCCACTCGTTTAGTCTCACGATTCTAGCATAACTCGCCAGTAATAGCCAAATTATCATTGTATCCTGATCTATTTTCCCGTTATGGTGTGGCCTTATTGATTTAGAAGGATTCCACGTGTCTCAAGCCAAACCTTACCCCGAAATTGAAGCCAACCCTGACTTTGCCAAGCTAGAGCAAGGGATTTTAGCGCAATGGAAGGCCGCTGGCACCTTCGAGCAATCGGTGAGCCAGCGTGATGGCGCAAGTGAGTATGTGTTTTATGATGGCCCGCCCTTTGCCAACGGCCTGCCGCATTATGGGCACTTGCTCACAGGCTATGTGAAGGACGTCTATGCGCGTTACCACACGATGAAAGGTGCCCGTGTCGAGCGCCGCTTCGGGTGGGATTGTCATGGCCTGCCCGCCGAAATGGGCGCCGAAAAAGAGTTGGGGATTTCAGGCCGCCAAGCGATTCAGAATTTTGGGATTGGCAATTTTAATGAACATTGCCGAACTTCCGTGATGAAATATGCAGGCGAGTGGGAAGGCTATGTGGATCGGCAAGCCCGCTGGGTCGATTTCAAACATGATTATAAAACCATGGATACGCCATTCATGGAGTCCGTTCTGTGGGCGTTCAAACAGCTTTATGATAAAGGCTTGGTCTATGAATCTTACCGCGTGATGCCCTATAGCTGGGCCGCCGAAACGCCCTTGTCGAATTTTGAAACCAAGCTGGATAATAGCTACCGCAACCGAACGGATAAAGCGGTAACGGTGAAGTTTAAGTTGAAAGAAAAACCCAAAGGCGCACCTGAAGCCGAGAACTATTATGTGCTGGCATGGACAACGACTCCTTGGACGCTGCCGAGTAATCTGGCGCTCGCGGTGAGTGGGGAGATGGAATATGCTTGTTTTCTTCACTCCCCCCAAGAAGCTGGCGAGAACTCCACTCCCCCCTTGAGGGGGAGTCAAATCCGTGAAACGGATTTGGTGGGGGGTAAAAAAGCGACTCGCGGCTATGAAGAGTCCAATGTCGAACATGCGCAAACCATGCGAAAAAATCCAACAGATGCAGAAAAGAAGCTGTGGGAAATGTTAAGCAATGAGCAGTTGGGTGTTAAGTTTCGCCGTCAGCAGCCGATAGGACATTATATTGCAGATTTCTACTGCGCTGAGAAGAAGTTATTGATTGAAGCGGATGGTGGTCAACATTCAGATAATGATCGGGACGTTGAACGAACAGCGTGGCTGGAAGCTCAGGGTTTGAATGTGCTGCGTTTTTGGAATACTGATGTGCTGCAAAATCCTGAAGGCGTTTTCGATAAAATTATAGAAGCGATTCAGACCCCCCACGCGGTTTCAAGTGAAACCGCCGCTCCCCCTCAAGGGGGGAGCAAAGACTGCTATATTTTAGCGGTTGACGTAACGGCGAAATATGCCAAAGAATTACTTTCTCAAACGCCTGTTGAGATGGTGAATTTAGATAATGGTAAAAAAGAAACTCAAGAGGTGAGTGAGTTTAAGGGTTTGATCAACATCTCAGGCAAAGACCTCATTGGCCTCACCTACGAACCCCTCTTTCCCTATTTCGCAGACACCCCCAATGCGTTTCGCATCCTCGATGGATCCGATTTTATCGAAGAAGGATCAGGCACCGGAGTGGTGCATATGGCGCCTGGCTTTGGCGAGGATGACCAACGCGTGTGTAAGGCGGGCGGCATCGAGGTGGTCGTGCCTGTCGATGAGCAGGGTAAATATACCGATGAGATTTTTGATATTCCGTTTGCCCCTCACCCTAGCCCTCTCCCAAAGGGAGAGGGAATGAATCCTCTCCTTGGGGAGAGGATGGCGCAAGCAGGTGAGGGGAATGTCCTTTCATTACGAGGCCTCAACGTTATTGCAGATACAAGGCTTGAAGATTCAGATCGCGAAAAGCATATTGATGAAAAAGATGTGAAAACCTTTGGCCTTGCCAATATGCGAATTGTCCGCTGGCTAAAAGCAAATAACAAATTAGTGAGAGATGATAAACTTGACCACAACTACCCGCATTGCTGGCGCACCGATACACCGCTGATTTATCGCGCGCTGCCAAGCTGGTATGTGGCGGTAACCAAATTCCGCGATCGTGCGGTGGAGCTTAATCAAAATATCAACTGGATTCCTGAGCATATCCGCGACGGGCAAATGGGGCATATGCTGGCCACCGCTCCTGATTGGAGCATCTCGCGCAACCGTTTTTGGGGCACGCCGATTCCTATTTGGCGTACCGAAAACGGCAAGATAAAAGTGTTTGGCTCAATTGCCGAACTGGAAGATTTTTTTGGCCAAAAAGTCACCGATCTTCACCGCCCTTATATTGATGAACTTACCAAAACTGACGCCGATGGAACATGGACACGCGTGAGCGATGTGTTTGATTGCTGGTTTGAATCGGGATCCATGCCATTCGCGCAAGTACATTATCCGTTTGAAAATAAAGACTGGTTCGATACCCATTTTCCTGCCGATTTCATCACCGAATATGTGGGGCAGACGCGCGGTTGGTTTAACACGCTGATCATGCTTTCCACGGCATTGTTCGATAAAGAGCCATTTAAAAATTGTATTTGTCATGGTGTGGTAATTGATGAGGAAACGGGGCTCAAATACTCCAAACGCCTCAAAAATTACAAAGACCCGATGGAGGTGTTTGATAAATATGGATCGGATGCGTTGCGTTGGCTGATGCTGGCATCGCCTGTGATGCGCGGCGCTGATTTGGGCGTGGACCCTGATGGAAAATTCATTCACGATGTGGTGCGGCTTTATATTAAACCGATGTGGAACGCCTATTATTTTTTCACGCTCTATGCCAATGCCGATGGTGTGAAAGCCAAACAGTTGTCAGTTGCCAGTTGCCAGTTGCCAGAAGAAGATTCTGCTCGCAACTCGCAACCTGCAACTAGCAACTATTTTGATCGGTATATTCTGGCCAAATGCGCCGATGCGGTGCGCGGTATGGATGCAGGGCTTGCTGCCTATGATTCGCCCAGCGCATGCAAAGCAGTGGCTGATTTTTTTGAGGTGCTGAATAATTGGTACATCCGCCGCAACAAAGACCGTTTC
>JAKFUW010000140.1 GCA_021732545.1 Alphaproteobacteria bacterium
CTAAATAGTCGCGAGCATCGACAACATTAGGATCGACAACATTAGGAAAGAAAAATTCGCTAACAAAACCCTTCTTCTCTAAAAAATCACGTAATGAGCTTACTGATACGGTCGACAAATTAGTATCAACTTTTTCAGTTTCACCATGATAAAACTCAAAATCCTTATCAAATTCCAATGCGGTTTCCATAACACACCTTCCGGCAATCGTTCCTTGAAGAAGGCCATTAGAAATAGCCGTTATTGCTGCCTCATATTCTTTGGGTCTATTTTCTTGCGCTTGATATTTATCATAATCACGGCCTTCTTCTGGGTCTTTTCCAATGAGAAGAAGTGCTGCCTGAGAAATAGTCAAATCGTCACAAAGTCGCCAATAATCAAAGCTGTCCATCACAACCCCCTACTTTCCAAATTTAGCTACAATCACATTACTACTATGAGCAACACCGCTTAAATAATCAGCCCAGTGCTGCATCATCTTTTTGCGTTTATCCAAAAACTGGGCGCGGTCATAGGCTTCGCCAAGCGAGTGCTTCTTTGCATGGGCAAGTTGGGCATCGGCCACCTCAAACGGGTAGCCCAACTGCTCTTGCAACATGGTGATGGCAAGTGCGCGAAAGCCATGGCCAGTCATCTGACCCTTATAGCCCATGCGGTATAATGCCGATAAAATGGTATTGTTGCTCATAGGCTGGCGAGGCTTGAAATGGCTGGCAAACACCCATTCTCTTGCGCCATTATAGGTTTTAAGCTCTTCCAATATCGCCTTGGCTTGCTTGGAGAGTGGCACAATATGCGCTTTTTTCATCTTCATCTTTTCGGCAGGAATGATCCACACACTACCTTCCCAGTCTATTTCCTCCCAACGCATCTGTATCAACTCGCTGGTACGGACAAAGGTGAGCATCATCAGCTCCAATGCCAAGCGGGTGGGCTTATACATCCTCGCATCGTTGCGCTCTATGGCTCGCATCAATTCGGGCAATTCTTTGGCATCAATAGCCGCATGATGCTTTGTTTTCTTGGTTTTGAATGCCCCTCGAATGTCAGAGGCCACGTCACGCTGTACCACGCCCGTTACCACCGCATAGCGGAAAATCTGGCTGCAATACTGATTGATACGGCGGGTGGTTTCATAAACCCCTCTGGCCTCTATCGCCCTTATCATCTTAATCAGGATAGGAGGGGTTATATCTTGAATCGGCAGATTACCAATAGCAGGGAAAACATCGGCCTCTAACCTATTAAGGATGGTGGTGGCATAATTTTCTGACCATTCATGCTTTTTGTGCGCGTGCCACTCATGCGCGACTACCTCGAAGGTGTTGAGTGAGCTTGTTGTGAGCGTGGCTTTATGTGTACGCTTCACTGATGCGGGGTCATGGCCTTGCTGTAACAGCTTCTTAGCAGCTTCGCGCAGCTCTCTGGCCTCCGACAACGTCACCATCGGATAGGCACCGTGCGTTAGGCGCTTTTCTTTATTGGCATAGCGGTATTTCTGTCTCCAAAACTTGCTGCCATTGGGCATCACCTCCAGATATAAACCACCGCCATCTGCCAAGCGGAGGGGTTTATCGGCAGGTTTTTGGCTGCGGCACTTGGTGTCTGATAGGTTCATGGGGGCATGGCCTCGCATCACATCTGTTTCATGCCCCCAGATATGCCCCCAACTGATGTTGATGTTGGCGTATGACGCAGGACATCGTCGGACAAAGCCTAGCCCGTAGGCCAAGATTCGCCTATCTTTTTTGGAATGATTAGGATGATTTGGGAAGGAGAACTGGCTCCGCGAGTAGGATTCGAACCTACGACCACACGATTAACAGTCGTGAGCTCTACCGCTGAGCTATCGCGGAACATCAAGGTAGGCGGCAACCTTTAGCCAAAGCCGAACGAAATTGCAAGCGATGTTGTCGATAAAAAAACTCAAACAGGCAGATGTGTGGAAACTGTGCCTATGCAGCGCTTTCAATGCCTAGCAATGCCTCTTTTTTATCCAGCCCCCAGGCAAAGCCGCCAAGCGATCCATCTTTGCTGACCACGCGGTGACACGGAATAATCAGCGGAATCGGGTTTTTGCCGCACGCACTCGCCACCGCACGCACCGCATCGGGGTGTTCCACGCGCAGCGCAAGGTCGGAATAAGAAACGGTCGCGCCATAGGGGATGGTGCGAAGTTCCTCCCACACGCGCCGTTGCAACTGGGTGCCGCCTTCAATATCGAGCGGGAGCATCAGTTCTTTAGTGGTGCCCTCAAGATAATGTAAAATCGCATCGATATAGGGCTTGAGCAGTGCAGGATTGCGCTGGGCGGAGGTCATTTTCAGCAACGTATCGATCCTCGCGGCGGGCGCGGTATCATAATGTTTAATAAATCGCAGACCGCGCTCAGTGATGGTGACGACCAGCGCGCCGATGGAGGTGAGAATGATATCGTAATACATTGGACTTTGCGAGGAAGGAATAAACGGACTGTTGATATGGGTCATGGCAAACGCTCCTGATCGGTGAAGATGGATTTGGCTTGCCACGATATTTTTTAATTTGAATATCCATATCAGACTTTTTAGCAACATGCAATCAAATCAGAAACATAGGGAGTATGGATCGCCACGCGCCAAAGATGGCGCTCGCGATGACGAACGACCGATACTCTACGCTTTTACGCGCTCTTCTTCTACTTCGTAGCCAAAATAGTCGAGAATTTCATTGGCAAGGTTCTCGATTTCATCGGATGCAGGCGACCCATGCGCGAGCTCCGTGATGCCTTTGCCTGCCAGTAATGCACTGGCAAATGCCACGCGATTGCCAAACAATGCCATGGAGAGGCCTTTCATTTCTTCCTGCATTTTTTGCGACAAGCTCGCCTGCGGATTCACGCGGTTAAGCACCATTTTCACGGGCTTTTTCTCGTGCTTGGCCATTTTGAGCGTGGCTTGCGTTGCCCATAAATCTAAGGGGCTGGGCTGCATCGGCACAATCACCAGATCGGCCAACCGCACGGCGTTGCGCGCTTCGGTATCAGCGTGGGGTGGGCTATCGATGATGATAAAATCATGGTCTTTTTTGAGGCGATCGACTTCCGCTGCCAGACGAATGCCCGAGCAACTGGCAAAGCTGATCGGCGCCAGATTCAGATGCGCTTGCTTTTCGCGGATGCTGTACCAATGGGTGAGGCTGCCTTGCGGATCCACATCGATCATCGCCACGCGCAAATCATATTCAGCGAGCGTGACACCTAAATGCGCCGCTAATGTTGTTTTACCCGCGCCACCTTTTTGTTGCGCAATGGTCAGAATCTGTGCCACCATAAGAACCTCGCTTTGAGCCGTATTTTCTTCTATATCTTGTGCAAATAATTAGAATAGGTACTATATCTTGTCAAATTCCATTGAATCCTTATCCACAGAGATGCTGGAATCGGCGCTCAATCGGCTTCGCAGCGGGGCGCTGGTGGCGATGCCCACCGAAACCGTCTATGGGCTGGCGGGCGATGCCAGCAACGATGTGGCGGTGGCAGGGATTTTCGCCCTCAAACAACGGCCACAAATTAATCCGCTGATTGTGCATGTGGCCGATGCTGCGATGGCACAGCGTTATGTGGGATGGAATGAAACGGCGCAGCATCTGAGTGCCGCCTTCTGGACGGGCGCACTCACCAGCAGCGAAAGCGGGCAATCGGAGCGGCGCGGT
>JAKFUW010000121.1 GCA_021732545.1 Alphaproteobacteria bacterium
GGCCTCTGGCTCGCCCGTGCGCGCGCAGATGCTAAAATCGGTGGGGTTGCAGTTTAGTGTGGCGCCATCGAACGTTGATGAGGCAGCGATTAAACAATCCCTGCTCCCTCTCCCTCTGGGAGAGGGTCGGGGTGAGGGGCAACCACAATTATTGGCCGCAGCTTTGGCGCGTGCCAAGTGCCTGAATGTATCCACTCACTATCCCGACCATCTCACCATCGGTGCCGATCAGGTCTGTGCGCTGGATACCACGATTTTCAGCAAGCCCGTGACGGTTGAAAAAGCAGCCGAACAAATCATGCAATTGCAAGGCCGCACCCATCACCAGCACAGCGCGGTGTGTGTCGCGTGCGGCGAAGATGTTGTGTTTGAAACGGTGACATCGGCGGCGCTAACCATGCGCGAATTAACGCATGCGCAGTGCGTGGCATACGCGCAACAGGAGCGACCCTTGCAAGCGTGTGGAAGCTATCTGTTTGAAGGTATGGGGCGGCATTTATTTGAGCGCATAGAAGGTGATACCGATACCATCTTAGGCTTGCCGATGGTGCCGCTCTTATTTACACTTCATCGGCTAGGCGCAATCAAGCTTGGTTAATGTTACGGAGGCGGATTGTGCAATTATTTGTAGATCATTTAACCGTTATCGATAGTGCGATGCTCGATGCCCAATTTGGGGTGCTGGGACAGAGCTGGATTGTCGATGCCGTGCTCACCGGAGCACTCGACGAGCAGTCGATGGTGATGGATTTTGGCCATGTGAAAAAGCAGATTAAACACGCGATTGATGACTGGGTGGACCATGTGTTGCTGGTGCCGCGCACCCATCCTGCCTTAACCGACTATACCCATCATTCCGATGGCGTAACATTAAGCTGGCAGCTAGATGATGGCGGAATGATTCACTATTTTTCGCCTGCGCAAGCGGTGTGCGACATGGATGCGGCCATCATCGATCAACACACTGTTGCACGTTACTTACAACAGCGGCTTTTAAGCATCACTCCAAGCAGTGTGGAGCGGATCGATATCACGTTGCGCGATGAAGTGATCGATGGTCCCTTTTATCATTATGCGCATGGCTTAAAAAAACATGATGGTAATTGTCAGCGCATTGCGCATGGCCATCGCTCGCGGATTATGATCTGGCGCGATGGCGTACTTGCCGATGATTTAATGCAACGCGTGGCACGCGAGTGGAACGGCATTTATTTAGGATCCATACCCGATATTGTGCACGAAAATAATGGCCGCATTGCGTTTGGCTATACCAGCCCGCAAGGGAAGTTTTATCTGGAACTACCGCGCAACCGTTGCGATTTACTCGAAGGCGATTCCACCGTGGAGTGCATCGCGCAGCATCTTGCGCAGCAATTAAAGCGCGCCGAGCCAGATGCGAGCTTTAAAGTGCGCGCTTATGAGGGCGTTGATAAAGGCGCGATCGCGGAGAGTTAGGTGGTGTTGTCATCCTGCGGGACGTGAAACGTCAGCGCAGGATCTGCGATAGATTCTGCGCCCTCACTATGTGAGTCGCAGAATGACAATCGCTAGGTTTGCGATTTGCCTTGTTCCTCCCCCTATGGGGGAGGTTAGGTGGGGGTGGCCGCGAGCGATGTCGGTGGAAACCAACCCCACCCCAACCCTCCCCTAGGAGGGGAGGGAGTTGTTGCGGGTTGCAGGTTGCGGGTTTCAGGTTGAAAGGCTATATTCAACATGCCTCGCTTTCGCGAGGAGCAATGTGGATGAGTGGTTGCGCGTGAGCGCAGAGCGAATCCTAAAGAAGCGACGACGCGATCTCATCGATGAGACTGCTTCGTTGCGAGAATGCTCCTCGCAGAAGCAAAAAACACCTAACACTCGAAACCCAACTCATGCCCAAACCCACTCCACAGATTGTGCATAAACAAACCCAGCTGGTGCAGCGCCTTGCACAAGTGGGGATTGCGCTGTCGCTGGAAAAAGACCCCGATGCGCTGCTCGAGATGATTCTCAATGAGGCGCAATCCATCGCCCATGCTGATGGCGGCACTTTATATTATCTCAATGCCTATGATCAGCTCGAATATGCGATTGTGCGCACCCACTCGCTGCACATTGCCTATGGCGGCAAAGACCGCCAAACGCCGCCTTTTCGTCCGATTAATTTATATAATCTGGAAACCAATCAGCCCAATGATTCGATTAAAGTGGTGCATGCGGTACTGAATCAAAAGCCGATCAACATTGCGGATGTCTATGAAGATAAAGACTATGATTTTAAAGCCACCAAAAACTTTGATCATCAGTTTAAATATCGCACCCAATCGGTGCTCACCATCCCCATGGTCAACCACAAACACGAAGCCATTGCGTGTTTGCAACTGGTCAATGCGATTGACCCAGTCACGGGCGAGATTAGCCCGTTCAGCGATGAGATTGTCACCATCGTGCAAGCACTCGCCAGCCAGGCGGCGGTGATTTTGGATAATAAACAGCTGATTGAAAGTCAGCGTAATTTGTTGGAGTCCTTCATCAAAATCATCGCGCAATCAATTGATGCCAAATCGCCTTATACTGGCAATCATTGCGAGCGCGTGCCGGTGCTAACCGAGATGTTGGCCGAGGCCGCGTGCAACGATCGCCACGGCGTGTTCAAATCCTTTTCGCTGACTGACGAGGAAAAATACGAGCTTCACATTGCCGCGTGGTTGCATGATTGCGGCAAGATTGTAACACCGGTGCATGTGATGGACAAAGCCACCAAGCTCGAAACCATTCACGATCGGATATCAGAGATACTCACCCGCATTGAAGTGATGAAGCGCGATGCCAAGATTGCGTGGCTGGAAGGCGCACTTGCGCAACATGATTATGACGCGCGACTAGAGGAACTCGTCAATGCCGCTGCCTTTTTGACCCAAGCCAATAAAGGCAGCGAGTTTATGGACGATGAGGACGTAGCGCAGCTGAATCATCTGGCAACTGAATATTGGCAGATGGCAGGGCAGGACAAACCATTATTAACCGAAACCGAACTCTATAATCTTAGCATTCGCCGTGGCACGATTACGCCGCAGGAGCGCCAGATTATGAATGACCACATGGTGCATACGGTGAACATGCTCGAATCCATGCCGTGGCCCAAACATCTGCGGCGCGTGCCTGAATATGCCTGCGGTCACCACGAGAAAATGGACGGCACCGGCTATCCGCGCGGGTTGCTCGCCAGCACCATGTCGGTGCCAGCGCGGATGATGGCGGTGGCCGATGTGTTCGAAGCGCTCACCGCAGCCGACCGCCCCTATAAACCCGCCAAAAAACTCTCCGAATCGATGGCGATTATCGCCAAGCTCAAGCAACTCAATCACCTTGATCCGCAGATTGTTGATTTTTTCATCACGTCGGGAGTGTATAAAGATTATGCGCGGCGTTATCTGGATGAGGAGCTGATCGACGCGGTGGATGAAGAGGCGATTTTAAACGTTGAGTTGGCGCCAATGCAGATGCAAATGCGCAAGAGGTGATGTTTGTTTGAATATCGTCATCCCGCACGCGGTACGCGGGGTCTCCAGCCAGCTAGATGGGGATGCCGCAACGAGTGCGGCATGACAGAATGTGATAATTCACTAGCGCTAGGCGCATATTTGCGTTAAATTTTAATCCATGTCTAAGTCCGTTTTTTCTTCCAATACCACATACTTCAGCGCTGGGTC
>JAKFUW010000015.1 GCA_021732545.1 Alphaproteobacteria bacterium
GGTGCGGCAGCGGCACTGGGTGGTGCGCTGGGTGCTGCCACGGGCATTACGTTTGGCATCAACTTCCCAAGCATGTTTGCGCAAGGTGCGCAAATGACCGGAACGTTACTCAGTGGAAAAACGGCTGAACAATTATTAGGTGGAAAATCCGTTGAGCCTGCGGTGGCGCTGTCCAAAACCAACGCACCATCCATGGCACCGCTGCCTGCCAATAACCCATCACCAGTTGCGATGCAAACCACTGGCCCCCACCTGCAAATTGATGCCACCTATGCACATCGCGAAGGCACCACCATCCACCGGGCGGCTCATCTAACCCTCCAGTAAAACGTCCCTTCCTGCTAGCACCTACCTATGCACAAATACCATCCTTGTCACGCCACTCAAGGAGGTACCACGATGCCGACCATCACTCGTCTTGCAACACGCCGTGGCCGCCCTAAATCGGCTCCACTGCCCACCCACGATCTGGGCACGCCCGAGCTCATCTTCAAGCGCGCGCACAGCGAAACTTCTGAGGCCATCGATCTGTGTCTGGAGCGCGGGCTGATCACCCCTGCCCAACACCGCGCGGGGATGCATTTTCGCTGGCTCTACACGCTGCGCTATGGTGCACCAGGCGTCACCGCGGTTGATCTGACCCGCATCAACGGCTTTGCGCTCGCCCAAGAGGCTGACCCACATTTCAGGCAAGCCCGCGAGGCCGAGTTTGACGAGGCGGTAACCATCCTTCAACACGCTCGCGCCTATGCAATTGTGATGGCTATTTGCGTGTATAATGAACGGTTTGATGGAGGACAACTCATTTCATTTCAAACCGGATTGGACGCGCTATCAAATCTGCGGCGCACGCACAAACGAAAAGGGGCGCCATAATCAGCGCCCCTGTCCTATGTTCAATCTTAATTCTTAGTAAATAATACGCAGTTTTAAAAATGACTGAGCAATGGTTTTATAGGCCAGTTTCAGATCATCTTCGCTTTGCACATCGAAGAAGAACTGTTCGCTGCTGGCACAACTGCGGTAGGTGTCTTTGATTTCCTGGCCGCCCGGGTCACCATCATTCACATCATACACCACCGAATAGATGGTGATGCCCTTTGCTTTCATCTGATCACACAATCCTTCGGTGGGGATATTATAAGCCTGTGCCCATTGCGCAAGCTCAGGGGCTTTATCAATCCCCGTCAAGTGCGCATTATCCACTTTGTAAAGATACAGATATTGATTGTCATAATTGCCTTCCGGATGCACCGCATAGCAACATCCTACATTGGCGCCATCGGTCATCATCACCACAATTTTATTGACCTCTTCAGGATCAAAATCATAGGGTTTATCCGTCCCGCCAAAGGCCGTGGCATATTGCGGATCCAGCATGAGTGCCGCCGTTAGCACCGCAATATTAGACCGCGTCCACCCTCTTCCCTCAGGCGATTGAACAATCGCGTTGATCGAGTCTTTGAGCTTCTGTTTATCCTCATCGCTGTTGACGCTCATTAACGGCACCACAGGCGACAACGGCTCGGCATCATCAAAGACACTAAAATAATTAGGATCACCCTTGGTATTAGTACTTTCGCTTAAGGTTAAAGCGGCTGGTAATGCAGAAGGGTTTGCCACTTTAATCTTATGGTTAAACGGCACAATACCCGCATAAAAAGCAGGGCCACCCAGACCTTCAATCGCGGCCAGTCCATTGTCGATCACATAGCTCATGGCCTCTTTCATGGCGTTGAGTTTTTTGCAGCGATAATCAGGCTGATATTGCAAAATAAAGGTATCACCATCTTTAGTGTCGCGGGCTACATCCATACACATCGATGCCGACGTATCCACCGTGAAAATCGCTTCCATCCGCGTTGAAACATCCCATGCCACCGTCACCTTATGTTGCAGCTTGATGGAATCGACGCCCACAAATTTGGCGAATGCCATTTTCACTTCGCCGGTCACCGTTGCCGTCCATTCCAGATTCACCGGATCCGATGTCACCGTAATGGCATTGAGAATCAGCGAATCGGAATACTCTTCAGGGAAGTTGGCTTTAAAATACTCAGTTGCCACCGCATTCACATCCTGCGAGCGCGACACCGTCGCCGCTGAAAGCAATGCCGTATCTGCCGCATCCTTAAATTTACTATTGACGTTCATGTAGCGGGCAATATCAATCGCGCCACCCACCAATGCCAGCAGCATGATGACACCGGCAGCTCCCAGAATCAGGATGCTGCCCTGCTCGTTTCTGATCCACTTTTTGGTTACCTGTTTCATTGTTATCTCCTAACGATATGAGCGTGTGCGTTATAGGGTTGATTAATAATGCATCTGCATTTTCTTAAAGCCTTTCATGATAAAGCCATTGGCAATAAAGCTACCATCGCCTCCAACTGAGAGGTTATAAGCAGAAACACCATCTTTGCGCGTTTCTTTCTCAATCGATTCCACCTTCAGCTCCTTGCCACCTTCGAGCATGATGGTATCACCCACAGCGAGCGAGCCGATAAAAATCGCATCGCTCTTGATCGAGGTGACATCGCCATCGACTGATTTCCAGCCTTTGGGTGTCAGCACAGGGTGCTCCAGCGTAAAGAAGGCTTTGCCGCCATTGATGCTATACACAAAGTCTTCTTCCTGCGTAAAGATCGACAAGGCGATGATCTTGGCAGGGCCATGATTACCTTTCACACGATCACCAAGCTTGAGCTCCTCGACATTCTTCTTCGATCCATCCGCCATGGTAATCTGCGTTCCAGCCATCAAACAACCTTCGCGCGGATAGGATTTTGAAATCGCACAGGTCACCGATTTAATGGTGATATATTCCACCGGTTGAGAGCGAAGTCGTTTTTCTGCTACCAGCTTTCCTTCAAATTCATCCAGCGATTTAATATCGTTCTTAAACTGGTTTTTCTCGGCACTATTCAAAACAGACGTTTTGCTATTAGCGCTTCCTGCCAACCCAAGCAACGTTCCCAAATCCGCATCGCTCAAAGGCAAAGCAACCGTTTTGAGCGTGGTTGCCAAATCTCCCAAGCTTGATTTGAGCGGCTTCAACACATCTTTGCTATTAGACAATCCGTTTTTAAAGTCTTCGGCATCACCTGTTAGCTGAACATAATATTCAGGTTGAAGCGGAATGCCTTCATCGATCGCGCGCGGCTTAACCACCTGTTTATCGGCAAAGGTCGGAGTAAGGCCTTCGGGGCAGAAACTATCGCAACAGCGCGTGGCCAACGTAATCGGCATTTTCAGGGTGTCATTGATCCAGCCATCAAAATTACCCCCGACCAAAGATATGTTAATAACAGTCCCGCCAATACCAGCATTACGGGTATTAACACCAAATTTGGTTTCAATTACATTGAGTAATAATGCCTTCACTTCTGCATTGGTCATCGCAAAAAACTGAGGGATGGTCACGCTTCCATCCACCAGCTGCGCCACTTCATCGCCCATAATAATACCGCTGCCACTCGTCCCTCCTGTCCACTGCACGGTTAACTGCAAATTCTCTGGCTTGACCACGTCAGTCTGAGGGCAAAAATCCGGTGGTGGGCAATGGCAGGGCTGCATTTCGCTGGCGGTTTGCCATTTTTCGGCGCGGCCGGGCAAACACGCCAAAGGAGCGGGCGACCATTCCGCACTACCATGTCCCGTTGTTCGAGCATTTTGCGCA
>JAKFUW010000031.1 GCA_021732545.1 Alphaproteobacteria bacterium
TGCTGACGGTATTGCGGTTGGCCTTGCATATCGATCTCGCCACGATCAAACGCAGCGCGTTTTTCCTTATCGGAAAGTAGCGCATTGGCCGCGTTAATTTCTTTGAATTTCTCGCCAGAATTTTTATCACTGGGGTTCAAATCGGGGTGATGTTTTCTGGCTAGTTTTCGGTAGGCAACTTTAATTTCTGCCTCGCTTGCATCCTTTTTTACACCTAATATTTCATAAGGATTTTTGGCCATTAATTATCCGCAAGTCCAGGGTTTTGACTCTCAATGGAATTCGTGGTACGTTTTGGATTAGTATTGTCACCTTTCTCAGGATGTTTAACACGACCATCGGTTTCCGCTGTACCAGCACGCACACCATCGCTGGCGGCGAAGCCTTCTTCATAGGCATTTTGAATGTTACCAAATTTTTTATCCATTGTTTCATCGGTAGCGGCATGTTCGGCGGTGCCACCTGAATTCTTATCCTTCTCGTTATAATTTACGATGCGCATTTTTATTTTCCTCATCTGTTTTATCACATGGTGCATTAGGGTATGCTTCTCTCGGCCTAAAGCCGGTGCGCCACCTTCATTCTCCCACCGCGCTACGGCACCCTGACCCATACGTGCATCGCTTGGAGGCTTTGGTTCTTGATTGGTCATGGCGCATTTCCTTAGGTAATGAATTCTTCTCGAAAACCGATTATAGCCGCAACGTCATTGCTATCGTTTGACTGCAATCAAATCATTTGACGAAACATCGGCCTATGATTCGTTACTGTCGCTGCAAAGTAGCTTCCCCAACACTATGTAAAAGGACTCGGCCATGACATATCAAAGCATCAACCCCTATAACGGAAAAACCTTAGCTACATTCGATGTCATGAGCGACGAAGACGTTGAGGCTTCGCTTAAAACGGCTGCAACGTGCTTTGATAGCTGGAAGCAGAAATCTTTCAAAGAGCGCGCCACAATTGTAGCTAAAGCTGCAGAAATCATGCGGCTGCATGCTGAGGATTTTGCGCGCCCCATCACGCTTGAAATGGGAAAGCGCATTGCAGAATCACGCGGCGAAGTGATGCTGAGTGCCGATATTCTGGATTACTATGCAAGGAATGCTGAAGCGTTTTTAGCGCCGCGTGCGCTCTCGCCGCAGTCAGGCCAAGCCTATATAGAAAATGCACCGTTTGGCATTTTGTTTGGCGTGGAGCCATGGAATTTCCCCTATTACCAGCTGGCGCGTTTTGCAGCTCCCAGTCTCATGGCGGGTAACCCACCAGCGGTGCTGAACGTCGCTCACCGTTTTTTGTATCGTGCAGCGTAATGTAACCGCGTGCGAGGTCTATGTCTGCCCAACGCAAGCTCATGATCTCCCCCTGCCGCATGCCGGTCGAGAGAGCCAGCACAATGACAGGGTATATAACTGCGTTGTTATGACTTTTAGCAGCACGCAACAGTACCTCGCGCTCCTCGTCGTTTAAAAAGCGTACACGGCCTCGTGGCTCCTTGGGCTTGCTTACCTTTCGCATGGGGGAATCATCAAGCCAATGCCACTCTTGAACCGCGATGGTGTAAGCATGAGATAGCGCGGCCATATAACGCGCAACGGTAGAGGGACTTCGCTGCTTACCTGTTTTACCAACCGTTATTGCTAGCAACTTATCTCTGGCATCTGCGATTTTAGGGGCGCTCACATCTGCCAGCGCATAGCTTCCTAATTCCTGTTTCCACCATGTAAGCTGTCGCTTCTGGTCACGCATACTCTTGGGCTTAAGTGGAATAACATTAGCAATGTAGCGGTCAATCATCTCTCCAAACGTGCGGCGCTTAGATTCACTGGTTTTAAAGTGTCGCCCTTCACGTATCGCGGCCTCTGTCTGCTGCACCCAACGCCTTGCATCTGTCTTGCGTGTAAAGGTGGCGGTTTCAACGGGGCTTCCCTTGATACGGATTTTTGCCCGATATGTCAGCTTGCCCTCACTATTGATGCGTTCTTCTATATTTGCCATGAGCCTGATATAAATCAGGCAGCAATTATTGGCAATAACAATCCATAATAGTCAGTGTGCAATAGAAATAAATCACAGCAATTTCAAACAATAAAACCCATCTTAATCATTATGGGGCAGTCATAGGGCATTAAAATTTATGCCAAGGAGCTGACCTTCTCTTGGAGGCTAACAATCAAGGAGGCTCATTTGGAACTGCCCCATGAGTGTCCCACGGGCAATTTCAAAGTAAACTTATATCGTCTAAACCCACTGAAAAATATGGTAGCGGGAGAGGGATTTGAACCCCCGACACGCGGATTATGATTCCGCTGCTCTAACCAACTGAGCTACCCCGCCACACCGCTGACTTAACGCCCCGCGAAAAAGAGGGCATAGCAATAATGGCAGGCGGGCGGCGTGTCAAGCCGGATTGGTGTTTTACGCTGGTTCAGCGATCCGCACACGCTGACGCGGCTGAATCAAGGCCAGTGCTTCCTGGTGTTGCTGCTGCATCCACGCCTGATGGTCTTGCAAAATGGCGTAATTTAACACCGCAAAATCGCGATAAAAATCAATTTTCTGGTGAGTGTGATCTTCGTGCTCATAGGCTTGAATGTTCATAACGTCCCTTAAGTTGGTGTTTCGTTATGCTTGCACTTTGGCGGAGGAATCTTTTTATTATGTGATAAGCCATATCACAAAATAGGGTGCTTTTAAAGCGTTATCATCGCACGCAACACCAGATGTGCTACATTGCGCTGTCGAGTGCGCTTTTCAGGTCATACACAAAGCGGGCGCGTTCTTGCTCGGAATAATATTCGCGCGCGCTACCCCAAACGGGGTTTGGCCACGCGCGGTCGGCTTTATAGCGCCCGATTAAATGCACATGAAGCTGCGCAACCTGATTGCCTAATGCTGCGATGTTGAGTTTATCAGGAGTAACCAGCGCTTGAAAAATATGCGAGCATATGGCGATTTCATCCGACAGCTGGTGCTGCTCGGCGCGATCCAGATCAATCCACTCAGATGCCCCTTCCCGCTTTGGGATCAAAACCAGCCACGGAAACAATTTATTATCCATCAAACGAATCTCGCATAACGGATAATCGGTAACCTGATGCGTGTCTTTGTCGAGCGTGGGGTGGAGGGTGTAGGGCATAACAAAAACTTTCTAGTCTTTACGTTTCATCTGGTGCCAGCCCTGTTGAAAATGAAAATCAGGATTACCATTTATCTGAATAGGTTTTAGCCACAACCATGAATCTAGCACCTCGGGCGCTATGGCTGCAAGGTGCATTCCCTCTCCTATCGTCGTAAAATAGAGCCCAGCTTCTTTTGTAATACGAGATAAACTATCATGCGAATGAAATGCAATATGGCCATTTCGTGGCGAGGCATACCACCAGTCAGGCAATAAGTTTTGTGGCCTGAACAATGTCGAAAAGATCAATATACCGTCAGGTTTCAACCATTTTTTCATATCTGCAAATAACTGTTTTTGCATGGGAACATGCTCAATCACCTCAAAGGCTGTCACAACATCTCTTGGTTCATGGTCGGGTTTTGAGTCTTCGTAAAAAGGATCAAAAGAACAAGCATGCACACCTTGCTGGCAAAGCAGCTGCGCCAACCGTCCATTCCCACCGCCATAATCTAGTACCGACTTACCTTGC
>JAKFUW010000267.1 GCA_021732545.1 Alphaproteobacteria bacterium
CTCCCCCTCAAGGGGGAAGAATGAGGAGGGGGTAGCCTGCTGACGATGCACTATCGTTTTGGGCTAACCCCACCCCAACCCTCCCCTAGGAGGGGAGGGAGTAACAACACGAAGGAGAGAAATACTATGGTTGATACCGCGATCACCCCCGTTCAGGCCACCGAAATGGCAGGCAATGCCGCAGGCGCTGTAGCGCATGATATGTCGCTGATTGGCTTATTTATGAATGCTGATCCGCTGGTGATGCTGATCATGGTCGGGTTGCTGCTGATGTCGGTGATTTCATGGGCAATCATCATCGATAAATTCATGACCTTCAAACAACTCGAAGCCAAAACATCGCGTTTTGAACAGGATTTCTGGTCTGCCGAAGCGCTCGATCAATTTCATGACCGCCTGAAAAAACGCAAATCCAGCCACCCGATTGCCGCGGTGTTCAGCGCCGCGATGGAAGAATGGGCGCGCTCGCGCGGGCGCTCTGCCGCCAATCAGGGTGATATCAAAATCGAACTCAAAGACCGCATGGCGCAGATGATGTCGGTCACGCGCAACCGCGAACTCAACCGCATCGAAAACGGCTTGGGCTTTTTGGCAACCGCAGGTTCGGCGGCACCCTTTATCGGCTTGTTCGGCACCGTGATCGGGATCATGAACAGCTTCACCTCGATTGCGGGTTCACAAAACACCTCGCTTGCTGTTGTGGCACCCGGTATTGCGGAAGCGTTATTTGCAACTGCGATTGGCTTGTTTGTCGCAATCCCAGCGGTGATTGCCTATAACCGCTTCTCGCAAGATTTGCAAAAATTCACCGGCCGCATCGATGATTTTTCCACCGAATTTCACACGCTGCTATCGCGTCAGATGGGAGTGGCATAATGGGCGCGCAACTCTCACCCGGTGGTCGCGGGCGCGGCTATCGTCGTCAGCAATTTTCTGAAATCAACGTCACGCCGTTTGTTGATGTGATGCTGGTGTTGTTGGTTATTTTTATGGTCACCGCCCCCATGCTCACCGCTGGCGTGCAAGTGGATTTACCGCAATCAAGCGCCAAGCCTGTGGAAGGTACCGATGAACCACTGACCGTATCGGTCACATCGGGTGGCGAGATTTTCATTCAGGAAACTGCCGTGAGCATGGAAACGCTGCAAGCCAAACTCAATGCGATTGTCGGCGAGAAACGCGATACACGCATTTTCGTGCGCGGCGATAAAGCGATTGACTATGGCTTGGTGATGCGCGTGATTGGTGAAATCAATGCGGCGGGTCTGACTAAAGTGGCACTGATTACCGAATCGGCGCAAGTCCCACCCAAGCGCTGACAGGAGCAACTGTGCCCGCAAGCGTTGGTTATTCGGTTCTGTTGCATCTGGCGATGATCATCATCATGGCCGTGGGTTTGCCGTATTTTTTCAAACCCGATACCGACCTGACCCCCACCGCACTCACCGTTGAGATCGTTCCCATTACCGATGTAACGAACCTAAAACTTTCGCAAAAGCGTGTGAGCGAAAAACCAGCCCCCGCTCCTAAAGCTGCCGCCAAACCCACTCCCAAAACCGCCAAGCCCAAGCCTGCGCCAGCGCCTAAACCTGACGCCGTTCCCCTGCCCGACCCGGATAAAAAAGCGGAACCGGAAAAGAAAAAACCAGAACCTCCCAAAAAACCCGAAAAGGAAAAAACCGATCCTAAAAAAGAGCAAGAAGATGACGAGTTTGCGGTATTAATGTCCAAGCTCAAAAATGATGCTGACAAAGCCGATGAAAAAGAAAAACCGGTGAAAGACGCAACCCCCGATACCGCTAAAAGTAAATCCGACACTTATGATGCCAGCAAACCGCTTTCGATCAGCGAAAAAGATGCGATTCGCGGGCAGTTTGTTAAATGCTGGCGCATGCCTGCGGGCGCGCGCGATGATTTTTCCCTCGCAGTACGAGTGCGGGTTTTAGTTAACTCAGATGGGACAGTGCGTGAAGTTGGGCTTGTGCCCGATCAAGTCTCGCGCTATCAATCAGATACATTCTTTCGTGCCGCAGCCGATAGCGCCCTTCGCGCTGTTCAATTATGCAGCCCGCTGAAAGGATTATCGACGGATAAATACGAGACGTGGAAAGATATGGAACTCAATTTTGATCCGCAGGAAATGTTATATTAGACGTTATGAGTGGTCGCGTTAGCGCGGAGCGAATAACAAACAAAGGATAAGAATATGATGAAAGTTGTAAGTTGCACGTTGCACGTTGCATTGATGACGATGGTGCTGGTGTTTTGTACCCCCGCATTTGCGCAGCTCAAAATCGATATTACCAAGGGTAATTTTGAACCGCTGCCGATTGCGATCTCCGACATGACGGGCGATAGCGCGCGAGCCAGCACCATCGGCCAAGATATCAGCCGCGTGATCGCCGCCAATTTAGAGCGTTCCGGCCTGTTTCGCCCGATTGAAAAGCAAGCCTTCATTGAACAGATCACCAATGGTGATAGCGTTCCGCGCTTTGCCGATTGGCGCCAGATTAATGCGCAAGGGTTGGTAACGGGAACGGTGAACATCAGTGGCGCCGATAAAGTCAAACTCAGTTTTCGCCTGTGGGATAATACGGTTGAAAAACAAATCGCTGGAAAAGAATTCAATACCTTTCAGCGCAATTGGCGCCGTGTGGCACATTTAATTTCCGATGAAATCTATAAACGCTTAACCGGTGAAGAAGGTTATTTCGATACGCGCATTGTGTATATTTCCGAATCAGGCCCTGCGCGCTCACGCATCAAGCGCTTAGCCATCATGGATCAAGATGGTGAAAACCATAAGTTCCTCACCGATGGTAGCGCACTGGTGCTCAGCCCTAACTTCTCGCCTAACACGCAGGAAATTATTTATCTGTCCTATAAAAACAAAGTGCCGCGTGTTTATTTGCGCGATCTGCAAACAGGTCGCGAAGAAATAGTCGGCCAGTTTGAAGGTATGTCGTTTGCGCCGCGTTTTAACCATGATGGCTCGCGTATGCTGATGTCGATTGCAACGGGCGGTAACACCGAAATCTATGAGATGGATTTGCGCTCGCGTCAATTGCGCCGCATGACCAATAGCCCGGGCATCGACACGTCTCCGTCTTATTCACCCGATGGTCGCCAGATTACGTTTGAATCGGATCGCGGTGGTTCGCAACAAATTTACACCATGAGTGCCGATGGCTCGAACCCTACGCGTATCAGTTTTGGCCAAGGCAAATATGGTGCGCCTGCATGGTCACCTCGCGGCGATCTGATTGCTTTCACCAAAATTTATGGCGGTCAGTTCTACACAGGCGTGATGCGTGCCGATGGTTCGGGCGAACGCACGCTCACCGAAAGCTGGCTCGATGAAGGCCCAACATGGGCACCCAATGGCCGCGTGATTTTGTTCACGCGCCAATGGCGTGGCTCGGGGCCAGTGGCTGGTCGCTCGCGTTTATTCTCGGTGGATATTACAGGTTACAATTTGCGCGAATTGCCAACACCAACCGATGCGTCTGACCCATCATGGTCACCTTTGATGCCGCTTTAAACGCTCACCCTTCTATATCCCCTCCCCTTTTAGGGGAGGGTTAGGGTGGGGTTGGCATAATTGTACACCTTGTCATATATCAAATACCCTC
>JAKFUW010000096.1 GCA_021732545.1 Alphaproteobacteria bacterium
CCATCGCCTTTTATATGTTGCTGATGAGCAGCCTTATTTCAGCGCCATTCGCGGCCTATTATTGGGTGATGCCCTCACCTGAACAGCTCGCATGGTTTGCGGCGATTGGCTGGCTGGGATTCAGCCAGCAGCTGGCGGTGGCAGCGGCTTTTTCAAAAGCACCCTATACCACCCTTATTCCGCTGAACTTTATTCAGTTGGTGTTCATATCGGTGGTGGCCTATGTGTGTTTTGGCGAAGTGGTGGATGGGTGGACCATCGGCGGGTCGGTGTTGATTATCGCAGGAATCCTTTATAATGCCTATGCTTCAACTCGCAAAATCGCAGCCTAACCTGCTCATTTCATTGAAATGGGTGACATGGAATTCTGGGTGTGTTAAGTAAAGAATAAGAATAAAATAAGAATTCAGGGAGTTTGAGACATGTCCAGCGTACAGATCAAAACCATTATTAAAACCATCCAGGAAGAAATTCAAAAATTTGCGCGCACCAATGAAACCATTGCCAGCCACACCAATCTGCTCGCACTAAACGCCACGATTGAAGCGGCGCGCGCAGGCGAATATGGTCGTGGTTTTGCGGTGGTGGCATCGGAAGTAAAGTCACTCGCCACGCAAGCAGCGACCAATTCCAAAGAGTTTCGCACCACAGTGTTGGGGAAAATCCGCACCAAAACCGATGAGTTAGCGGAGCAGTTTCAGGAAAAAGAACTCTCGCGACTCGACGAAATGGCACTCACTTTGGTGCAGTTGATCGTTCGCAATTTATTTGAACGCACCGCCGATGTGCGCTGGTGGGCAACCGATGATGCTTTTTATCGCTGCCTGGAAAACCCATCCGCCGATAGTGTCAATCACGCCCAAAAACGCCTGAGCATCATCAACCGTTTTTATACCGTCTATAGCAACCTTGCCCTCACCGATCGCTATGGCAAAATCATTGCGGTCTCAAACCCTGAGCGTTTCTCAAAAATGCTGGGCACCGAGGTGAGCGGTCATTATTGGTTTAGTTCCGCAATGGCGACAGCCTCGGGCGATGATTACCGCGTCGATGATATTTACAATGAGCCGTTGATGCAAAACCAACCCGTCGCGGTGTATTCGGCAGCAGTGCGCCGTGGTGGCCAGATGAATGGCGAAGCGCTGGGAGTTTTGGGTGTCTTTTTTGATTGGGGCGAACAAGCGCGCAGCGTGGTGCAAGATGAGCCCAGCCTTTCGGCAGGTGAATGGGCGCGCACTCGCGTATTGCTGCTGGATTCCAAGCACCGCATCATTGCTGCGTCCGATGGGCAAGGGCTGCTTGCGCCCTTTTCGTTGCAGCATAATGGCTTGAAAAAAGGCCATTACATCGATGCCAATGGTGATATTGTGGCATTCGCTCGAACGATTGGCTATCAAGAATATGATGGGCTGGGCTGGTATAGCGTGATCGTGCAATCGCCCGACCAAGCGGAAATCAGCTAAAGATCAAAAAATCATCTGCGGTCAATGTGTTCACGGCAGTGCCAAAAATCACCAGCCTATTGCCAAGCCCCAAATCGACTTCGGCGCGGGTGCCAGTGTAACTAATACGGCCTAGAATTTCAGCAATGGTATCGATGTCAGAATTATTGATGTTTTTTTCAATATAGTGCTTTTATCCAAAAATTTCTGTCTAGAAATTATTTGGAAGCACTATACCTTTTGATTCAAAGTGGTTTTGCCGATGCGCGTATTATCTTTTTATCAGACGATCTGAAAGTCGCCTGCTGTTAATGCGGAACCAACCCCCTGAATCGTAATCAGGTTGCTACCTCCTAATAATAATACCGCCGATCCATCGCCTGCAACCGTAATCGCCGCAATTGCCTGTGCCGCCGTTGTAATGCCTGAGCCATTGAGGTTTGATTGCAACTGAATGACATCGCCACCACTCACCCCTGCGCCCTCGAAAAACTGGATCACATCGATGCCACCACCCGTGCTGAAGACATAAATATCATCGCCAAAGCCGCCATGAAGCTGATCGTTACCGGGCCCTGCAATGATCGAGTCATTGCCGCCATTACCAAATACCACATCATCGCCTACGCCTGCAAAAATCGTATCTCCCTGATCACCCGGATCCGATGCAGATCCGCCACCATAAATCACATCATTACCGCCATTGCCGATAATATAATCCGCCCCGCGACCACCCGCTATGGTATCGGCCAGATCGTTGGGGTCTGCGGCTGCACCGCCGCCATATAAAAAGTCATCGCCGGCATTACCATAAATACCATCGCGGCCAAAGCCGCCATAGATGGTGTCGGAACTGCCTTCGGAATCGGCAATCGCTACGCCGCCAAAGATCACATCGTCGCCAGTGTTTCCGTAAATCAAATCGGCACCATTTTCGCCAGCAATCGTATCGGCAGAATCATCGGGATCAGCCACACCATCGCCGCCATAGATCGTGTCGTTTCCACCGCTTCCTCTGATGTTATCCGAGCCATTGCCGCCAAAAATCTCGTTGGCATTATCGTTACCCACTAACGTATCGTTAGAAGGAGTACCCACAGCATTTTCGATATTAGCACCAATCGCTAAAAATGCGATGCTTTGTCCAACCCTGATCATATTATCAACCCCTTCTCTTAAACTGATGCTAACACCGCCACTGGTATAGCTGGCCGCGCTTAGCGTATCGCTCCCGCCACCATCCCAAAATGTCAATGTTTGTCTGGATCCATCCAGAGTATAAAGGCTATTGCCGCTGTTGTAACTTCTATTCGCACCATAAATCGCCTGAATGGCCGATATATCATAGACCATCGGCGTGATGGGCGGATTATTCGTGGCATCCACCGATGCGCTATCATTATACGACATCACGGTGTTTTGAATGGTATCTTGCGCCGAGGTTAAAAACGGGCCATTTTCAAAGCCGCTATAATTGCCCGGATGTTTGAGACCAATCGCGTGGCCCACTTCATGTAACAGCGTTAAAAAACCAAAGCTGCCTTTGGATAAATCGGTGAGCGTATTATCGACCTGTACCTCGGACGAGATGATCTGGTCACCACTAAAAAATGTTGAGGCAAGCCCTGCGGTATTTGCACCCAGATTAGCTTGCGAAAAGGTTAGCTCGCCATTGATCGAGGAGGTAAAGGTGATATTCGCCACATTCGACCATAGCTGCAGCGCTTCGAGGGCTTGGGCGCGCTGGGTAGCGTTAAACAGTTGCCCACCTTCTGCACTTTGACCAAAATTATAAAACACGGTGGCAGATTGCCCTGTTGTCCCTGTCCATGAAAAGCCCTCTAATAGCGCTGCAATGGTGGGGGATGGTGAGGTAAAGGCTTGCACACTTTTACCGGAAACATCAGGGGTTTCGCGCGCTGAAATCTGACAAAATCCACAATCACACATCAGTATAATCTCCTTAAAAATTGAGTGTAGCAGCTTTGTATTAAAAATGTATGAATTTTTACTCGCACTGGCCAATGCGCTATGCTAAATCAGACCATTCATTGGTAATAAATCACTGTAGAAAAAGAGCATTTTTCATGAAAATATTATTTATGCATCCCAACATGCCCGGCCAATATAAATATCTGTGCCCCGCTTTTGCCGATGATCCTGACAATCAGGTGGTGTTC
>JAKFUW010000064.1 GCA_021732545.1 Alphaproteobacteria bacterium
AAACATACCACACGGGAAACGGCACGCCGAAATAGCGTTGGCGCGAAATGCACCAATCGGAATTGAGGCCATCGATCCATTGTTCCATCCGCAATTTCATCCAGTCGGGGTTCCAGCTACATTCATTCGCGCGTTTTTTCAGCGCATCTTTTTTATCGCACACTTTGACGAACCATTGATGCGTGGGAAGAATCTCGAGCGGTGCGCCCGAACGCTCCGCGCATTTCACGCTGTGGCGAATCGGTTTGGATTCTTTGAGGTCACCGCTTTCGCGTAAGAGTTCGATGATGGTTTCGCGCGCGCCCAGATGTTTCGGGTCTCGGTTGGAGACTTTTTTGCTTTCAAGTTTTTCGATGGCGTCATCGCGAACGCTACTTTCAGTGCGTGGCGATCCATGGATTGCTTCGGCTTCGCCTCGCAATGACGAGAGGTCCATCTTCCCAAATTTGTTCAGCACCACGCGCGTTTCCAGCTTATGCTTTTTCCACTTTTCAATGTCAGCCTCATCGCCGAAGGTACAACACATCATGATGCCGGTGCCTTTTTCAGGGTCAACGGTGTCGTCAGTCAGTATCGGCACGCGCACGCCAAACAATGGCGTGATGGCGTGTTTGCCCGCAAGGTGCGCATAGCGCGCGTCATCCGGGTGATAAAAAATGCCAACGCATGCGGGGATCAGTTCGGGGCGGGTGGTGCCGATGAGGATACGGTCTCCGGTAGTTTCATCGCTGGCGACTGGCGACTGGCGACTGGCGACTGAAAACCAAATATCATTCCATGATGAATCGAGTTCCTTGTCTTCGATCTCGGCTTGGGCGAGTGCGGTTTGGTCAACTGGGTCCCAGAAGAAGGGTTTTAGCTGGCGTTCCACATGGCCTTTTGCATATAGATCGAGGAAAGATTCTTGCGAAATGCGGCGCGAGGATTCGCTGATCGTGTGATATTCCTGTGCCCAATCGACCGACAGCGCGATGGATTGGAACAGCTCGCGAAATTCGCCGCGCGCTTCTTCGGAAACGCTCATGCACTGCGCGATAAATTCTTCGCGGCTCATATCCACCGCGCGGATTTTTTTGGCTTTTTCAACCAAGCGCTCGGTTGGCAATCCGTTATCGTCAAAGCCCATCGGGTAAAATACATCCATGCCCTTCATACGCTGATAACGTGCCACAAAATCGCACTGCGTGTAGCTAAACACATGCCCCATATGCAGCAGGCCAGAAACCGTAGGCGGGGGCGTGTCGATCACATAGGTTTTGTCGCGCGGCGAATCATTGTGCCACGCATAGGTTTTTGCAGCCACCCAGTGGCGCTGCCAGCGCTTTTCAGCCTCGGTATGAGTATAATTTTGGGGCAGGGGCTTTAGTTTCATGGTATTGTGTGTAGCAAACGCCGCGTGAGAGTGCAATGTGCAAGTCTACTTATGTTGTTGTCATTCTGCGAATCGCATAGCGATTGCGCAGAATCGGGTTTTGGTGAGAGATCCTGCGCAGCCCTCGGCTCGCAGGATGACGAGCCTTATTACGCCAAACTAATCAGCAGCCCGTTATAGGTAGTGATAAATTGCGAGAGGATGCTGTCGGTGTCGGTCACAATCACGTTAAATTGCGAAACAGAGGTAACATTATCGAGTGTGATGGTGTTGCCTGCGCCAAAGTTCAGCACGAGATCGCCGCCCACCAGCGTTTGTTTGATATCGGCAAAGCGGGTAATGCCTGAAAGGGTATTGGAGATATAAATCCGGTCATTGCCGCCATCTCCACTAGCACTGAAATCGGTGATCACATCGAAGCCATTATCGCCAAAAAATACAAAAATATCGTTTCCTGCGCCACCCGTCAGTGTGTCGTCTCCGGTTTGACCGCTGAGATAATCGCGCCCTGCTGCGCCATAAATGACATCATTGCCTGCCCCACCAAAAATGAAATTATCGGAGGTATCGGCGGTATCATTTACGAACGAACCTGCCAGCAAAATGTCGTTGCCGCCATTGCCCAAAATCACATCGGAACCCAACTCGCCATAGATGCGGTCGGCATCATCGGCAGGGTGTGCAATGCCTCCACCACCTGCGAGTAAATCATTGCCACCGCCGCCATAAATCGTATCTTTTCCGATGCCGCCATAGATATTATCGTTACCATCGGTGCTTGCGGCTACGGTATCATCGCCTTGGATAAAATCATTACCAGCATTTCCCAAAATAGCGTCGTTGCCCTGGCCACCCACAATGGTGTCGGCGCTATCTTGCGTATCCGAAATACCGTTGCCGCCAAAGATGATGTCGTTGCCCGCCGCACCTGACAGATCGTCGCTGCCTCGGCCCCCTATCACGCGGTCTGCCTCTTCCGATCCTGTTAAGGTATCCGCACCTGTGGTGCCTTGGAATATTTCAATTTCAGCGGGCACGGTGTCTTCTTGGCCGCTAAACAAAAAGCTTGAGCCGCCAAGCGTTGCATCGCCGTAAGAATAAATAAGCACATTCAGGTCAGGGGTTCCCACCACGCCTTTTGCAAGGGTGATGGTGGAGGTGCGGATGTTGGAAGCGGTGCTGAAGGTTGAGGTCAGGTTTAAATCCGCAAGTTCGTCAAATCGTGTGAATGCCGACAGATTGATTCTGTCTTTGCCGATTTCAAAATCGCGGATGGTCATATTGCTGTTGATGGCACCATCGGGGTTTGCACCTGAGTCTTTGGAGTCGATGACAAAGCGGTCTTTGCCGCTACCGCCATAAATATCAGATTTAGAACGAAAAGCGATGGAGATGATGTCGTCGCCATCATTGCCGAAAGTCGCGTAAGTGGCTTCACCCGCCGAGATGCTGTCATCTTCGTTGCTGCCATCGACCACCGATCGCGATGCGCTTAACACGGCTACACTGATAGTCTCTGCGGCGTCGGGGGCTTCGCCTAAATTGAGTGAGGTGCGCGCAAAAAAGCTGGCATAGCTACGGCCTGCAAAGATAAAGCTGTTATCGGTGACGAATTTTTCTTCTCCGCCATACACCACTAAATTGATCGCGCGATCGGCTGGTTGGCCGGTTTCAGCGCGGATGGTGGCCACATTTCCCGAATAGTTGATGGCCAGCTGATCGATGCTGGTAAAACCCAACTTGCTCAAATCGATGCGGTCATTATTCTGGCTGAATTCGCCAATATCGATGACCGATGCGCCCGTTCCAGATTGCGCGGTGATCTGAAACAAATCGTTGCCCTCGCCGCCATAGACGCTGAGTGTGTCGAGCCTGCCGATATAGATTTCATCATCGCCGCCATTGCCAAACACATATTCGCGGTCGGCGGCAACGGTGAGAAGGTCGCGCGTGTTGGCGGCATCGGTGATGTCGTAAGTTACGCTACTGATGATTTTAGTCACATTCACCACGGTGGCGGGGATAGCAGTGCCAAGGGTGAGCGTGGTGCGCAGTGTGGCGCTACTTTCGGATGGCATAAATTCCTCATTGATAATTTAAATGAGTATAGAAACCTCTGCAACAGTGTTTAGTTTTATGGTATAGCATTGGCCATGAAACAAGCAACGATGAGGATTGGCATGAAGCGGCGCGTATTGCGGGTGGAGAAGTTTTTGCACGAGATGGATACGGTGGTTCCGTGGTCGGCGT
>JAKFUW010000144.1 GCA_021732545.1 Alphaproteobacteria bacterium
GAATTAAAACGGATGATGTATGATATGACAAATAAAGCCGATGGCGGCCTGCCCTTAACGCTCGATCACAATGGTGAGATTCCCGTTCGCATTATCGAGCCTGCCTACAACCCCAAGGCGCTGCCTTCGCTTCAGGTTGAAATCAATGTATCGTCCCTGACATCTTGGCGCTTGTTGGGCGCTGAAAAAACCAAGCTCACGGGTCGGCTGGGCGCAACGGTAGGTGGGCAACCTACCAGCATCACTGCAAAAAATGATGCCGCCAAAACCATTGTCTTGAACATTACTCCTAATCTTGCAGCGGCACCCAATGCACCACTGACGCTCACGCTCGATGGCGAGCCGATTGTGACCGCCATCAAAAGTGCCGGCGGAATCTATCATCTGGACCCCGCCCGCGCGCATGAGCGCTTAACGGTAAGCGAGCTTCGCACCCTTTCATTTTCGGATAATATCCTTAAAGGTTCGGTGCCATATCCCCGAGATAAACTCAAAGGTTTTGATCCTAAAAACCACGCGCCCATCACTGATGTGCATACGCATCTAACGGCACAAATCAAACCTATAAATATACTTAAAATCGCTAAAGAACATGGCTTAAGTTATCCAACCGAATTATTGGAGTTGCTTGGCATTGATACTAAGAAAAAATATAACGATAAAATAAAACGAGATAAGTCAGTAGAATTTAAGCCTCTCCTGAATGAAGGTTTAGAATGTGAAAAAAAAGATGGTACATGCGATGTTATTCCTCTTGAATATCTTGACGATGAAGATCTTCTTACCATCGCCAACCATATGGCCGTTACTCAAGATAATGTTCTGTGTTTAAGCCAATTTGAAAATAAAATGTATCGCTTCTGTAATCCATTAGCGAAAAACAAAGCCATTACAAAAGATATGATCCTCAAAATTGCTGAGGAATATGCAAGCCATAATATTAAGTATGTTGAGTTGTCAACGGGTACTGTGCTAGATGATACTGAATTTTTAGAAAATCTTTTAGCTGCTGTTCCTGAGGCTAAAGAAGAATATAAGGTTGATATCAGATTTTTAGTGGGCGTGAGGCGAACCAAATCGACCAAACCACACGAGATGCTGTATGATATGGAAAAAGTTAAATTCCTTGCGCAGCATCCCTACATTGTAGGTATGGATTTTTATGGCTATGAACTCAACAAAACCAGCGACTTTAACTGGGCGCTGGAACATATGGCGCAGTGGGCATCAAGCTGGAATGATCGTAACAATCCCAAACATGAATCTGGCTGGAATTTCCGTAATAATTTTCTGATTCGGGTGCATGCTTCGGAAACCTCAAAGAACCATGAAAATCTGGAACAGGTTTTAAATATTGCCAAAAAATATGGTATTTGTATGCGCGCGGCTCATGCCATTCGTGCCACCGAATCCGATGCGCTCGATCAAGATATCAATATCAATTCACCCTCATCTTCCGAGGCAGGCTCCAAACATCCCTTATTCGGCCTTGAATTCTGCCCCGATTCAAACCTTGCCTATAATCACATCCGCCATGTGTCGCAGGTGCCGTTTGATCGGTGGCTGAATAAAGCAAAAGCAGAACATTGGTTTTTGGCAACCGACGGCATGGGCTCGATGCGCACCAGCCCGCAGCAGCTCGCGCTTTCGGCACTGGCGTCGGGCGTTACACTGGAGCAGCTAGAAACATTACGCACCAACGAACACACGTATATTGATAGGCAACAAGCCTTTTTCAAAGAAAAACAAGGCGCCTTTATCAGCCGCTTTGCACCAGCAGAACATGCAGGTGATATCAACGCCGCTAATAAGGCCTTTGTTGCAGGATTCACCAAACATCTGGCAGAAATCAAAAAGATGAGCACGCTACAAAATGGTGAAAAGATATTGCCATTGCCTCAAGAATTTGAAGGCAAAACGCCAATCTTATTAATTGGAGCGTCTGGCAGCAGTTGGAACCGGATGGATGCAGGCTCACAACAAAAAGCAAAAGAGTCCATTCAAAAACTGGTGGCAGAACTTGACCCCGAAAAAACCTATTTTGTATTAGGGCGGCGCAAAGATGAAGGCATCACCGCTATTTTAGAAGAAGCGCTAAACGACTACCACAAAGCACACCCCGATAAAAAATTCTCGGTACTCGGACTCAATACCGCCAATCAAAGTGATATTGCCAGCTGCATTTCATGGATTATGCCGCAAAGCGGAGGTCACGATAAAGTCGCAGAAAACATTGCTTATTTTATGGAACATGCGCCCAAAGCAGGCATGGCGATTGCGGTTGGCGGCTCGAGTTATACCGGCGATTTGATCAAACTCTTCGATGATGCCACTCAACATTATTTGCAGGAAAAAGCTGAGCAACCCGATGCCAGCAAACGCAAGCTACGCCCCATTCCAGTGATGATGATGGAAAGTGCTGAAGGAGCCTCAAAAGAATTTACCGCTTACCGCGATTCATCCAGCTTTTTTAAAGATAACGATACATTGCTGCAAGGCATCACACATATCATTCAATCCAGCTTTTCATGTATCTTTAAAGACGCAATCTTATTGGCAATGCCCGAGCTGCCTGCAATACCAACCACTAAAGCCGCGTCACCCGTCTTTATGGATTCAACCATGGCAATCACCCGACCACCTGTGTTTTCGGGCGCGGGCAAATAATCACCCAAAACGAATCGGCCCTTGCGCGCGGCCATGCACAAACTGGTCGACATAGGCGTTACCGCTATGGTCAATATCGGCCACGGCCCCATCCCAGATTATTTTGCCGCCATACAGCATCGCCACGCGGGTGGCGATTTTGCGCACGCTTGCCATATCGTGCGTGATCGACATGGTGGTGAGGCCTAATTCCTCGCGCAATTTCACAATCAGTTCGTTAATCACATCCGCCATGATCGGGTCTAGCCCTGTGGTGGGTTCATCGAAGAAAATGATTTTCGGGTCGCCTGCAATGGCGCGCGCGAGCCCTACGCGTTTTTGCATCCCGCCTGAAAGCTCCGATGGCATTAACATCGCCACATCCGCGCCCAATCCCACTTGTTTGAGTTTCATCACCGCAAGCTCTTTGGCTTGCGACACATTGAGCTTATTGCGGCCTTGCATCAGCGCAAACGCAATATTGTGCCACACCGGCAAACTATCAAACAGTGCGCCGCCTTGAAACAACATGCCAAATTGATGCATCATCGTTTCGTGCTGCGCACCGCTTAGTTTCAATACGCTTTTACCATCGACCTCGATCACGCCTTTATCGGGAGTCACCAGCCCCAGCACGCATTTAATCGTCACCGATTTACCCGTGCCGGATCCGCCAATAATCACCAGCGAATCCCCTTGGTTCACGCTCAGATCGACACCTTGCAAAACCTTTTTGGCACCAAAGGCTTTGTGGACATTTTCCATACGGATTTTAGGGATCGAGCCGCTCATCGCATCTCTCCTGATAGTGCGAAAACACGAAAACACGAAGACACGATTTCAATATCGTGACTTCGCAACATCGTGGCTTCGTATGTTCGCATCTTCATATCCCAAAGAACAATTCCATATCGCCGATGCCGTCGGGCAAAAGATGAAGGCCGACGG
>JAKFUW010000266.1 GCA_021732545.1 Alphaproteobacteria bacterium
ACCCTCCCCCGCAAGCAGGGGAGGGAATTCTCCCTTTATCCCCCCCTAACCAGTGTGACAATTTCATGAAACTTGAACAAAATGTAAGTGCCGATGTGGTGATAAGGTCGGATTTTCTGAGTTTTACCCAGCAATGCTTTACCACGCTGAATCCTGGTCAGAGCTTTGTGCCCAACTGGCATATTGCGCTTGTGGCCGATTATTTGGAAGCGTGCCGCAGGGGAGACATCAAGCGGCTGATCATCAATGTGCCGCCGCGTAGCCTAAAATCGATGTGCGTGAGCGTGGCATGGCCTGCGTGGATGTTGGGGCACAACCCCGCAGCGCGAATTTTAACCGCGAGCTATGCGCGCGCGCTTAGCACGAAACATGCGATGGATTGCCGCACCATCATGCAAAGCGCGTGGTATCGGCAGCTATTTCCTGAAACCATTTTGCGCGACGATCAAAATGAAAAACACAAATTTGTGACCTCCCAACACGGAATGCGGCTGGCGACATCGATCTGGGGCAGTGCCACGGGCGAAGGCGGCGATGTGTTGATAGCGGATGACCCGCTGAATCCGCTGCAGGCAGGGCGCGCGCGGATGCGTGGCTATGTGAATGATTGGTTTGAACACACCTTTGCCTCGCGACTGGACAACAAACGCAAAGGCTGCATGGTGGTGGTGATGCAACGGCTGCATGCGGAGGATTTGTGCGGGCATTTATTGCACAAGGGCGGATGGGAAAAACTCGTGCTGCCCGCGATTGCGATGCGCGATGAAAGCTGGCAGGTGCGCGGCAGAATTTATACCCGCAAAGCAGGCGAGGTGCTGCACCCCGCGCGCGAAGATGAAGCGCTGCTGGAACGCGCCAAGCATGAATTAGGCAGCCTGAATTTTGCCGCGCAATATCAGCAGGCACCGGTGATAATAGAGGGTGGGATGTTGAGCTTGGCGTGGTTTGGGAGGTTTTAGCGGGCGGGTGCTGGTGTATCTTTTTGTTTAACTTTTACATGTTCTGCTAAAATTTTTAGTTCGTCCGATGTTGCTTTTTCGCCGCTGAATTGAATCGATTTAGAAATTGAATTAGTTAAGCAAGAGTCTAGCATTGGTTGGTAGTTGTCTTTGGTTGGAATTATTAATCGATCTCCGTTTTTATCTTCTGCTGTGGAATTAAAAATAACACCTAAAGGTACATTCAATGTTTTTTGAAAACAGATGCTCCCCGCAAACAAAGCCTGAGCTTCAACATCGGGTGATAAAGCAGTTAACGCTTTTGCTTCAGCTGCTGCGGTTGCAGCGATTTCTGTTGTGGGTTGCTCTTTATCTAAAGACGCAAGGAGTTGTGCAATTTGATCTGACCGGTCTTGCGCAGGGGGAGTAGGCAAAGTTGGTTGAATGGGTGAGGCAGGAATAATGGATAAGGCGGTTTGCAATTCAGGTATCAGTGATCCAGGCGGAACCCTAAGCGCCTCTGCTTTGGCAACATTAGGCATGTGTTCGGCGTATTTTCCTTCTTTTACCCATTTCACATAATGTTCGAGTGTCCATTTTTTGAAATCAGCAGGATTGCTAGCCAGTGTGATGTCGCGGTTTCGGTGCATGGCTGCTGGATTCATAACAGTAGCTAGAGGGGTTTTGGGATCTTTGAGATAGGCTGTGATAAACTTATCTGCAGTTGGCCCACCCATGTGATGCCGAATATATTGAAATTCCGATCCCATGAGCGATTCGGGGTTAACGTCTTTACCTAATTTTCTTCCAATCGATTTTCCAAGTGTGATGTTATCTTCCAGAGCAAGCGCCACCGCAAAACGAGCTTGCATGGCAGGGTGTTCAAAAGGCATTGCTGTTGTGTCGAGATCTGTTTTATATTTAGGATTCTTTTGTAAAGAGTTAACGTTATTGTCTAACAGCTGAAACGCACTATATGCGGTTGACAGACGAACAAAATCTACTTTCGGTTGGCCTGTTTTTGGGTCAGTGATTGTTTCTTTTTTGCGGTAGAGAGTTTCGCCTTTTTTTTGAAATGGAACATAAAGATTTCGTTCATTCTCTGGCACTTTATCATAGAATGATTGCTTATATTCAACGGGACGTGGCTTAGCATCGGGCGAAGAGGTGCTTTCAATCCATAACACAAACTTTAGCGCTGTGATGGATTTATCTGAGAGACCTTTTTGTTTTCCATAGCGTTCCAACTCAGCATTTACAGATGCCGCATATTGATGCCGATTCATATCCCAAAATGCATGCGGTTTGGACATTTCCCTATTTCTCCAACCTCTACTTTACCCAAAAAAGGTTACTATTTTATGAAGATTGTCCAATCATGGGATACCGCGATAAAGGCAGGCGTGGGGCATGATGCCAGCGCGTGTGCCACCTTTGTGCAAACACACGATGGTGGGCATCGGCTGATTGATATGTGGGTAAAAAAGCTTGAATATCCTGAGCTTAAGCGCGTGGTGGTGGAGCGCGCCGAGCATTTTATGCCCCATGCGATCTTGATTGAAGATAAGGCTTCGGGTCAGTCGCTGATTCAGGATTTGAAACGTGAAAGCGGGTTACCGATCATCGCGGTGATGCCCCAAGGCGATAAAATCACACGATTCGCGCGCATCACCCCGATGATTGAAGCAGGCAAAGTGGCGCTGCCCATTCGCGCCAGTTGGCTGGCCGCCTTTGAGCAGGAAGTGATGGCGTTTCCGCATGGCGCGCATGACGACCAAGTGGATGCGTTTAGCCAATATCTCAATTGGGTGCGGGTGCACGAGGCGCGGGCAGTGGGGGTGCGGCGGTTGTGATAAAAGCGTGTTTTAAAAGTGCGTCATCCCGAACCAAAGGTGAGGGATCTTTTTTTTTACACCCAGATTTCTCAGTCGCCTGAGGCTCCTTCGAAATGACGAGGAAATGGAAAAGCACACTATAATAATTGCTGCAACTGCGAACAAAGATTCCGTAATGTCATGCAATGTTCATAATTAGTCTAAGGTAGATATGGTAAATTGAGAATGTGAAAAATAAAATCCGATAGGAAGCCATGTCTCGCACCGACAGCCCTGTAACCGAGGAAAAGCCAGACCTTTCTGCGCTGATGTCACCGCCACCGGTGCCGATGCCCGACGCGGTGTATGAGCGCTATAAGGGACCTAGCGAGCTTGCGGTGTCGGTTACGCGCGGCGCAATATTGGGAACGCTAGGGTGGTTTGCGGGTCACGCGATTGGCGACCTAGGCGCGCATCCGCAGACCAAAATCGAAAAATATAGCCCACTTAAAGGGCGGACTTTGGGTGGGATATTTGCGGCTGCCGGAACCTTGATGGGGCTTTACAGCGCCTCGCGCGAGAGCCGTGCCGCCCATGCGCAGCACCACACATTGCAGCGCACGGTGATGGAAATCCACGAGGAAAATGTGGGGCTTCGCCACGCACTGCACGAAACCAAAGTGATGTTGCACATGCCTGACAGCACTGTTGCCGAACCTGTGGCACCCGAAACCAAAGTGCAAGCCCAGTCGGCAAGCGTGGCGGCCATGCAAAATGCTGAAGGTAAAAGTCATGCGCAGCAGGCGACATCGGTTTAGACTTTCATTAGATTATTATGT
>JAKFUW010000192.1 GCA_021732545.1 Alphaproteobacteria bacterium
ATAAACACCACCATATATCCGGTGGCGAGCACAGGCGGCATATCGGTGAAGCCCGTGAAATCAGATGGCAAATTCGGCACCAATAGCTGCTCGCTCATGCGCAGCGTTGCGGTGTGTTTGAGTCCGACGGTGAGTGTCATTGTATGTCTCCTTATTGATTCATCGCTATTGATACGTCATTCCGAGCGAGCGCACCGCGCGACGAGGAATCCATCAACAGATTCCTCCGCTGACGCGTTCGGAATGACGCTTATGGTGAGGCTATCCACCGCGCCACATCGCGCGCGGCATAGGTGAAAATCGCCGATGCACCTGCGCGTTTGAAGGCCAGCAAACTTTCCATCATCGCTGATTGATAATCGAGTGCGCCAGCGTTCGCAGCAAAACGAATGGCAGCATATTCGCCACTGACCTGATAGGCCATCACCGGCACACCGTTTGATTGCGCAATGTCGCGGATGATATCAAGGTAAGGCATCCCTGGTTTCACCATCAGCCAATCGGCACCTTCTGCCACATCCATTGCGGCCTCTTGCCGCGCTTCACGAGCATTGGCGGGGTTCATTTGGTAGGTGCGTTTATCGGCTTTACCCAGTGCCGATTTTGACCCCACCGCATCGCGGAACGGGCCATAAAAGGCCGACGCATATTTGACCGCATAAGAGAGTATCATGGTGTGCGAAAAACCCGCCGCATCGAGTGCATCGCGGATGGCTCCCACGCGCCCGTCCATCATATCCGAAGGCGCTACCACATCGCATCCAGCGCGCGCTTGCACCACCGCTTGTTGGCACAACATCGCCACCGTCGCGTCATTATCCACCTCGCCATGCGCATCGAGTAATCCATCATGGCCGTGGCTGGTATAAGGATCCAGCGCGACATCGCAAATGATACCGATTTCTGGCACCGCCGCTTTGATCGCCTTCACGGTTTGGCACACCAGATTATCAGGGTTGAGGGCTTGCGCCGCATCGGCTGATTTTTTATCAGGCGGGGTGCAGGGGAATAACGCAATCGCGCGGATACCCAGCGCCTGCGCCTCTTGCGCGGCGGCTATGGCTTGCGCCATACTCAGGCGCGAGACATCGGGCATGGTGGCAATCGCGCCACAATCTTGCCGGCGCTGCGCCACAAAAATCGGCCAGATTAAATCCTCCACTAGCAGATGGTGCTCTGCCACCAGCGCACGCGACCAACCGGCCATGCGCGGGCGTCGAAGGCGTGTGCGGGGAAATGTGGTGGATGAATTCATGGCTGCGAGCATAACTTGCAACTTGCAACTTGCAACTTGCTTTCCTAACTCAATCAAGCTAGTTTATAAACTAGCTTGTTCACAAAAGGAAGCGCGCCATGCAGGAAGTCGGATTATTTGAAGCCAAAACGCATCTGTCAAAGCTGGTCAAGCAAGCCTCGGCTGGGGAAGAGATTATCATTACCCAGCGCGGCAAACCGATGGCCAAGCTGGTGCCGATTCATCCCGTTGGCCGCACCGAAGAACAAAAAGCCCGCATTCAGGCCGCGATTGATGGGCTGATTGCCACGCGTGACAGATTATCCACGGGTGGCTTGGGCTGGAAAGCACTGCGCGACGAAGGCAGACGGTGACCTCGCATTTCGTGTTGGATTGTTCCATTGCGATGGCGTGGTGCATGGAAGATGAAACATCCGACGATACTCAGGCACTGTTAAATCAGATGAGTATTGCAACGGCTTTGGTTCCGCCCTTGTGGCATTACGAGGTTGCCAACGCGCTTGTGATCGCCCAGAAACGAGGTAGGCATCCTTATGATGCTGTTACCCAAAAACTGCAATTTCTGTATAGTCTGGATATCGAAACCACACCGATGATTTTTCCGCACGATACGCAGGCCTTTATCCAACACGCAAATCGCTATGGCCTCACTGCCTACGATGCCGCTTACCTTCACGTTGCGCTCGAAAAAAACCTTCCGCTGGCCACGCTGGACAAAACCCTCGCGAAAGCAGCAAAGCGTGCGGGTGTAGAGCTGGTGCTTTAGTAACTTGACTGCATAATTCCCCGTGTGTCATGCCGAACTCGTTTCGGCATCTATTCGAAATGATCCTGAAACAAGTTCAGGATGACAATCTTATGATCTAGGAAAAAGAAAGTTAATCTTCTATATCTAACTAATCGCCATGCCTTTGCCCTGCTCTTTCTGATCGAGCTGGTCTTTGAGTTCACGGTGTTTATGTTGAATGATATCGCGGTTTTCGGGTTCAACTACAGGAGCCTGAGGTGCTTTACGTCCCGATACCATTTCTTCCAATCCATTCACCAGATTATCATACCATTTCACATATTTATCGGTCACAAACGGAATCATGAAAAATAGCGATGTGGCTGCCCCTTCGCGCCACGCATGAAACGGGATATCGCTGACTTTTTCCAGCGCACGCGAGCCTTTTTCGGCGGCGGTAAATTTGCCCAAAATCAATGGTGCACCGCGCATTTTAAACGCCGTATAGGCCGAAATGCCAAGCGCTGTGGGCACCACGCGCCGCAGCGCAAAACGCACCGTGCTGGGTTCAGATGTGAGCGCAGAGAGCGTATCGTTATTATGTTCGCTTTCTTCACGGTCAAGGTCTTTGGGTTTGGAATCCACCGCCGAGAGGTTTTCTTCGTGGGTGGTCAAGCTGGGGCTGGAACGTGATTTGCTCCCAATCGAATGGGCTTGGCCCGACCACATCCCGCGCGAGATTTGTTTGTCTTTAAAGCGCCTGTCACCCAGCTCAAAAAACAAGCTATAACCCATGGTGTTGATGGCGGCTTGTTCCACAAATTTGGTCTCGGGGTTGACAATCACCTCTTTCCAAAAGTGATCAAACCCTTTGCCTTTACAGCTTTCTAATGCCTTACCGAGTGCTGGCGGCGCATGAAACGCATTGACCATAAAGCCAAGCACAATGGCCGCGACTGGCGTTGAATGAATTTCCGCAGGCAATACTTCGCATATTTTGCCCCATACCGCACTTGGCAGTTGCTCTAATTTCTGAACCGTCTGTGCCTCGGAATCTTTTTCATTAAACAGGCTATCATTAACCCATTTACCGATTTTGCTGGTGCCACGATAGAGCGAAAAGCTGGTGCCGATCATCGCGGAAGAGCGCACCGCAGGGGTGGTTGCAAATTGCTTTAACCGACTTCCAAATATTTCGGTTGCGCTGCCTTTCAACGCGGTTTCGGCAAGATGTCCGCCATATTTGCCCATTTTATCAAACGCCAGCCACGTGGCCGCCATGGAAACACCATAAGGTGCCGCCGCTGCCGCAGAACGCAAAAATTGATAGACGGTATAGCCAACCGGATTGCTATCGGTGATGCCTTTATGCTCATGAATCCAAGCCCCAAGCGACTGCGACAACGCTCCAGCGGGAGCGCTTTGAGGCTGCGCCTTTGCAGGCGGAGCATTGGGTTCTGGTTTTTGTGTTTGCGCTTCTGGCACGGATAAATCACACCTTTCTTCACCTTAATCATAGCATTACCACCTATCAGCGTCTGTGACAGTTTGATGAAATTAACAGGCTTTTCATGCGCTTATGTTGCATTGCAGCATACTCAAAGCA
>JAKFUW010000082.1 GCA_021732545.1 Alphaproteobacteria bacterium
GCGACCCATCTCAGGGTTCACGCGGCCAGCGGCTACTTTTTCGGCTGCTTTGGCAGCTATCAGCTCGTTGATGAGCGCCATATCGGTGGCGCTTACTTTCTCGGGTTGCGGGGCAGGTTTTTCTTTGGCAGGAGCGGATACTTGGCTCATCAGCGCATCGAGCCCCATGCCGCTGCCACGCTGCGAATCAAGCTGTTTGGCGACTTGATAATCGCGCGCCATTTGCTGATAATAATCGTTGGCTTTGATATAAGATGATGCAGTGATTCCCATCAGGCCGGCACCTGCGACGCCAGCAAGCAGAAGTGGGCCGAGCAACCCTTCTGTAACAGGCACTGCAAAAGCGGGAAGGGCGAATGCCACCGCGGCCACCGCACCAAGAGTCAGAATCAATCCATTCAGAGCGCCTTGCACCATGCCTTCATTGAATAAATAAGGTACGGGAATCACCCGCTCATTGCCTTTGGCGATATTTTCCTGAATGCGCTCGCGGCCATAATAACCACCTGCTGCGCTGCTGCCAACCACGCTGGCGACACCTAAGGCGGATAACGCATAAAACAGCGCAGGCGTTGTCGATATCGCTGTAATGGCAGCTGGAAAAAATGCTAAGCCAACGATGGCACCCAGCACAGGTAGCAACCCAACCTTCAATCCCGTCACCAGCGATTGGTTAAAGAAAGTCGGTGTGCGTGTTTCGGGCAAGGTAATCGGTTCGTCGGCCATGGCATATCCTATGATGTCTCACCTATAGAATATCAAAAGCGGTGTATGGATTGTGTGACAGTTATGTGAAGATTGGGAGATCGTTAGGGCGTTAGAGCGTTAAGTCGTTAGTGCGTTAACGATATAACGATATAACGATATAACGATTTAACGGCTAAGCAAAGCGCTTGACCAACGACGCAAACATCGGCGCGCCATCGGTGCCGCCTACCAGCTCGTCGGCGTGGCGTTCGGGGTGGGGCATCATGCCCAGCACATTGCCTTGTTTATTGATGATGCCAGCGATGCCCCGCGCTGCGCCGTTAGGGTTGGCGTCATCGGCCACCATGCCATCGTCGCGGCAATAGCGAAACACAATCTGGCCTTCTTTTTCGAGTGTGCCCAGTGTTTCTTTATCGGCAAAATAATTGCCTTCATGGTGTGCCACGGGAAGGGTGATCACAGCGCGCGCGGCGTAACCATCGGTGAAAGCCGATTGATTATTTTCCACCTTCAGATGCACATTTTTGCAATTGAATTTAAGGTGCTCATTGTGCATCAACGTGCCTGGCAACATCCCTGCCTCGCACAATATTTGAAAGCCGTTGCAGATGCCCAGAACAAAGCCGCCGCGCATCGCAAATTCCGCCACCGCTTGCATGATGGGCGAGCGCGCCGCCATCGCGCCGCAGCGCAGATAATCGCCATAGGAAAACCCACCGGGCAACACGATCAGATCGAGGCCTTGCGGCAAGCTCGAATCGGCATGCCACACCATGGCGGGGTTCATGCCTTGCACTTGCATCACGGTCAGCGCATCGCGCTCACAATTGGATCCGGGAAAACTGATCACGGCAGAACGCATCAGGCGGCATCCACCAGTTCGATTTGGTAATTTTCAACCACCGTATTAGCGAGGATTTTTTCACACATATCTTTCACCGCTATTTGCGCGCTTTCGCGATTGGTGTGGTTTAAATCGAGCTCAATAAATTTGCCCTGGCGCACGTCTTTTACGCCATCGAAACCCATGTGATCGAGCGCGTTGGCAATGGCTCTGCCTTGCGGGTCGAGCACGCCGTTTTTCAGGGTAATATGAATGCGGGCTTTGAGCATGTTATTTGCCTTTTTTACGAGGAGGTTTGGCATTGGTTTTTCGGGCTTTGGCGGCGCTTTTGGCAGCGGCGTTTTTCTCGGGCGAATCAATCGCTTTGATCACGTTCGCGCCCACCATGAGTCCGAATCGATCGGCCACTTCACGATAAAATTCCGACACATTGCCAAGGTCTTTGCGGAAGCGATCTTTGTCCATCGCCTCACCTGTTTTCAAATCCCACAGGCGGCAGGTATCGGGGCTGATTTCATCGGCCAAAATAATGCTGACATACTCACCATCAAAAAAGCGGCCAAATTCAAATTTCATATCGACCAGACGAATGCCCACGGAATAAAATAATCCGCTTAAATAATCGTTGATGCGCAGAGCATAATGGCGGATTTCTTCCAGCTCAATCGGCTCGCAAATATCGAACGCATAGATATGTTCCTCAGCAATGAACGGATCGCCCAGCGCGTCATCTTTCAGGCAATATTCAATCAGCGGTGCGCCGATGCGCTCGCCTTCGATCGCGCCGAAACGCTTGGCAAAGCTGCCTGCAGCATAGTTGCGCACAATCACTTCCAGCGGGATGATTTCCACGCTGCGCACCAACTGCTCGCGCATGTTGATGTTGCGGATAAAATGGGTGGGGATACCCATTTCGCCCAGGCGCAGCATCAGATATTCGCTGATGCGGTTGTTGATGGCGCCTTTGCCGCTGATGGTGCCGCGTTTTTGGTTATTGAAGGCCGTGGCATCGTCCTTAAAATGCTGGATGATCGTGCCGGGCTCGGGGCCTTCAAATAATTTTTTGGCTTTTCCTTCGTAAATGGGCTGTTTAGGGCTCATGATGGGGGCGCAACCTTTCATCGTTACTTGATTTGCTAACAATATATCATTATATCCGATCCATACCATACAGAAATCGCCTGATGCGTCAACGCGTCAGAACAATGTGAGGAGTATTCATATGAGCAGCTTTGATGACCGCGAAAAAGCCCAGGAAAACAAACATGCGCACGATCAGGAATTTAACTTCAAGGTGGTCGCGCGCCGCAATAAATTGCTGGGGCTGTGGGCCGCGCAAAAGATGGGCAAAAAAGGTAATGATGTCGATAATTACGCTAAATCGGTGGTGATATCCGACTTTGCCGAACCAGGCGATGATGACGTGCTGCGCAAAGTGCTGCATGATTTCAAATCCGCCAATGTGCCGATGACCCGCGAGATTTTGCGCGCCGAAATGGACAAGCTGCTGATTGATGCACGAAAAGAGATGCTGGCGCAGCAGTAAGATCGTTAGGACGTTAAGTCGTTAGGGCGTTAACGATTTAACGACATAACGCTTTCACGCTCTAACGCCCCCCCAACCCAAAAACCCCACACAAGCAAATTAGTGCCCTTGGCCATGCTGCGCTGCAAAAAGCGCTGTTTTGTGGCTGTTGGGCAACAGGTAAAAGATTTTGTGGATAAGGATGTGTTCTGCCACAAAATGTGGTTGCCCCCTATAGAGCGTCTCTATATATAGTGTGTCTAGCGACAAACACTAACAAGAGCAAAAAGTGAATTTTTCACACACAACGAGCTTACAGGGCTACCCGCTTCCCGCCATTTCGATGGCGAATCTTGTGGCGCAAGGCAAAGCCATGTTGGGATTTTTCCAACGCGGCGTGCCGGCACCCAAAGTGGCGCTGCTACCATATTTAGGGGGCGCCGATTCTTTAAAGCAAACCCGTGATATGTCCGCCACCTTGGCAGTCATCGCGCTGG
>JAKFUW010000011.1 GCA_021732545.1 Alphaproteobacteria bacterium
TATGTGGCCGCGCATAGACCGTGGGGCCGCACACATACATGCCCACTTTGCCAGCCGCAATGGGGTTGAGTGGTTCTTTTTTTCGGGTCAGTGAATTGTAAAATTGCAGAGTCATTCAAAATACCTTGTCATGCTGAATTTATTTCAGCATCTTTTTAAACTGAAATAGATCCTGAAACAAGTTCAGGATGACGGCGCTGCGTTAAGCCGCTTTGCCCAGCAAGCGCGCGCTGGCTTTTTCACGGCCCAACATGGCGAACACTTTGGGCAGTTCGGGGCCATCGGTGCGGCCTGTCAGCGCCAGGCGCAGCGGCATAAACAGCTCTTTGCCTTTGCGCCCCGTTTGCGCTTTCACGGCCCCGACAAAATCATCCCAGCTTTGCTCGCTCCATTCGCCTTGCGGCAAGAGTTCTGCTGCCTGATTCGTAAATGCCGCATCGTCAATCACAGGTGTTAGCGGCTCGCGCAGCAGCGCCCACCAATCTTTGATTTGCACAAGCGAACTGAGATTATGTTTCACCTGTTCCCAGAACATTTCATCAACATTTTCGCATCCAATTGCAACCAGATTTTGTTGCACTGCAGCGTAACTCATGTTGCGCAGCAATTTCTCATTTAAGCGGGTCAATTCTTGCGCGTCATAATTGGCCATCGAGCGGCCAAATTTTGCGGTATCAAAGGCTGCAATCAAATCATCCACTGAGTCGGCCAGTGCAATCGAATCGGACGTACCGATTTTGGCGAGATAGGATGCAATGGCGAGCGGGAAAACACCTTCCTCGCGCAAAGACCGAACATCGCCGCCACCTTCACGTTTGCTGAGTTTTTCGCCCTTCATTTGCAGCAGCGCCATGTGACCAAAACGCGGCGGCGTATAGCCCAGTGCCTCCATAATTTGCACCTGAATCGCGGTGTTGGAAACATGGTCTTCGCCGCGCATAATATGGGTGATGCCCATCGCGCCATCATCGACCGAAGTGCACAGCGTAAAGAGCGGCACGCCATCTTCGCGGATCAGCACTGGGTCAGCCAGATTTTGGCCTTCAAATTTCACCGGGCCACGGATGAGATCATCCCACTCAATCGGCGCGTGATTAAGCAAAAAGCGCCAATGCGGAGTGCGTCCAGCGGCAGCATAATCAGCCTTTTGCTCATCGGTGAGTTTAAGTGCCGAGCGATCATAGACCGGAGGCAAGCCACGGCTGGCAAGCATTTTGCGTTTAATGTCGAGTTCTTCTGCGGTCTCGTAACAGGCATATAATCGCCCATCCGCAATCAGTTTTTGTTTGGCGATTTCATAGTCGGCAAAATAATCCGATTGCTTGGCCTTCGCATCCCATGTCAGGCCAAGCCACGTTAAATCTTCCTCTATCCCCGTTTCATATTCGGACTTGGAGCGTTCCAGATCGGTGTCATCAATCCGCAGCAAAAAGCGCCCGCCCATCTTTTTGGCAAACAGCCAATTAATGAGAGCGGTGCGGACATTGCCCACATGCAAATAACCGGTAGGAGAAGGCGCGAATCGTACATAAATTTGGGTCATGAGGCAGTTATGCAGCGCGGAGGCTGCGAAGTCAAGAAGTTGGCACTTTAATTGCTTATTCACACCTTATTACACCAACCAAAGGTATCATTATGGATTTTTATTCAGGCAAAGACCGTGGGCTACCACGTTTTATTTACCGCAACTTCGCCGATGCCATGGCACCGCAAACCATTCCTGAAAAACGCGCCGACCTAGTGGCGCAGCTGATCGGGTTTTTTGCTTCGCTGCAACCTTCCGGCGATTGGCAAAAAATGAAATGGTCGCTACCGCCACGGGTGCGTGCCGCGCTCACTGCCGATGAACAAGCCGCACTCGATGCGGTGCTTGCGCCCAAAGCCAGCAAACGCAACCCGCGTCTGCTAGAAGTTTTTCCGCATTGCGCAGATGAATTTTCGACTGATATTACGTTTCTTGATGCGGTATTTGGCAACACCCGCCATGGCATCATCACCCAAGAAACAGCGGTGCTTACCATTGGTTCGTGCTTTGCCAACAACATCGCACGATTTTTACAAAGCCAATCCTTTAACGTGACTAATTTTCCACTGGCAGAAGATCTCAACTCGCCCTTCTCAAACGCTAAATTATTATCGGTCTGCGCGGCAAGCGATGCCCAGCGTAACGCCTATATTACCCATTGGGTAAACACCATTTATCCGCACAATGCAGGGCTGGATATCCCCGCTCATATTACCAAAGAAATCAAACGGCTCGATGATTTGCGCGCCGCGCTACAACACAGCGAATTTATCATTATCACCAGCGGCAACGTGCTCGATTATTTCATCACATCAGGTTCGGATGGCTTTGATATAGGCCCTGCGGTTGCACCCAAATTTTTATCCATCGGCCAGGATGAAACGATTGATATGCGAACCTTTATGACCTCTAAACTCAAAGAGGCGGGCGCCGTGTTTCGGATGGGCAATCACGCCGAAGTGGTGCAAGCCACACAAGCGGTCTATCAGGCCATCCGAGACATAAACCCCCATGCCCATTTGCTGTTTACCCTTTCACCCGTGCCGATTGATAGTGCGGTTGGCATTCATCAATCGCCTCGAATGGGCGCGGTTGAGATGGACTGTATCAGCAAATCACTGCTGCGCGTGGCACTGGCTGACCGCATGCAGGCATGGAACGCCGACAGCAAACTTCATTATTTTCCATCGTTTGAAATTGTGCGCTGGATTGGCGCGTGCATGGATGGCAGCATATTCGGCGCAGAAGACGCTGCCTCGCGCCATGTCAGCCAGACGATTTTATCGGGCGTGTATCGCTATTTCACCCACAAATTTTGCGTGGAATACGCCTCCACTAACGCAATTTGACTCTCGCGACCGTTTAAACTATATTAATAATAGAGGGTTTTATATGAGCCTGATGATTGCTGAAGTTTATGATGCGTTAGTGGCAGCTGGTTCGCCCGACGATAAAGCGCGTAAAGCCGCCGAGGCACTGGCTAATTATGATAGCCGTTTTTCACGGATTGAAGCGGACATGGTCATTTTAAAGTGGATGACGGGCACCATTTTGGTAGGGATTCTTGCGTTGATTATGAAGTCGTTTTTCCTGCTGGCTTCATAGCGTCACTTCCACCCGCTCGTCAGCGGAAAGCGGCGGTCGCGCCCAAACGACATGCCGGTGATTTTCACGCCAGGCGGCGCTTGGCGGCGTTTATATTCGGCGTTCATCACCATGCGCGCCACTCGTGCCACATCCGCGCGCTTGGCTCCCAGCCTTGCAGTCACTTCATCCACACTCAAGCGCTGTTCAATCAACCCATTAAGCATCGCGTCGAGCACGTCATAGGGTGGCAAACTATCTTGATCGGTTTGGTTTGGTTTCAGCTCGGCGCTGGGTGCTTTGGTGATTGAGTTTTCAGGGATAGGTTCTGGCAACTGACAACCGTCAACCGTCAACTGATTGCGCCACCGCGCCAATGCCCACACTTGCGTTTTATAGACATCTTTGAGCACGCTGTAACCGCCGCACATATCGCCATATAGCGTGGCATAACCC
>JAKFUW010000271.1 GCA_021732545.1 Alphaproteobacteria bacterium
TAATGTCGGCATCCTGTTGCGCGGCACCAAGCGCGAAGATGTGGAGCGTGGCCAAGTATTGTGTAAGCCAGGCAGCATCAAGCCGCACACCAAATTTGAGGCGGAAGCGTACATTCTGACCAAGGATGAAGGTGGCCGTCATACGCCGTTTTTCACCAACTATCGCCCCCAATTTTACTTCCGCACGACGGACGTGACGGGCATGGTTCAATTGCCTGCGGGCGTGGAAATGGTGATGCCCGGCGATAACATCAAGATGCAGGTGGAACTGATCGCACCGATCGCGATGGATCAGGGCTTGCGCTTTGCGATTCGTGAAGGTGGCCGCACCGTCGGTGCTGGCGTCGTCGCGAAAATCAACGATTAGGGGAGGTGCCAATGACTCTAAATGATAAGCAAGAAGTTGCCAAAACAGATCTATTAAGTGCTATTGAGTCTGTTAATAAGGTGAGAGGTATAGAAGAAGCGAGCCACGTATTGAATAACTTTTGCAGTGATTTAAAAAGACATTCTGGCCCTCTTCAGCTCTCTTATGCAGACTTAAGAGCTATTGAGGATGGTATGCAAATGGGCGCAGAAGGCCGGAGGGCTTATTATGCGCTCGGAGCAGCGCTTCGTGAAAATGTTATTGTAACCCAGGATCCAACAAGGGTAAGAGGAAAATAAACCATGATGATGAATCAAAAAATCCGCATTCGCTTGAAAGCCTATGATCATGCTGTGCTTGACCACTCAACCAAAGAGATCGTCAACACCGCAAAACGTACTGGCGCTCAAGTACGTGGGCCGATTCCGCTGCCGCGTATTATCAATAGTTTCACGGTGAATCGCTCACCGCACATTGATAAAAAATCGCGCGAGCAGTTTGAGATTCGCACTCACAAGCGGTTGATTGATATTGTGGAGCCAACCCCTCAGACCGTGGATGCCTTGGGCAAACTCGATCTGGCGTCAGGCGTGAATGTAGAAATTACCGTTTTAGGACAAACGGCGTAACACTTTAAGGATTAGGAGACACACCATGCGTACGGGAGTGATCGCACAAAAATTAGGCATGAGCCGCGTGTTTGACGATTTTGGTCAGCATGTACCCGTCACAGTATTGCGCCTTGATAGCGTGCAAGTTGTGGCGCGTAAAACCAAAGACACCGATGGCTATAATGCGGTGCAGCTGGGTTATGGCACGGCCAAAGTGAAAAACACCAGCAAAGCGATGCGTGGCCATTTTGCGAAAGCAAAAGTGGAACCCAAACGCAAAGTAATGGAATTTCGCGTGGCCGATGATGCGCTGCTCGATGTGGGCTACGAGATTCGCGCCAACCATTTTGTGGCGGGACAATTTGTGGACGCATGCGGCACCACGGTCGGTAAAGGCTTTGCCGGTGCGATGAAGCGCTGGAACTTTGCAGGGTTAGAGGCATCACATGGTGTTTCGGTCTCTCACCGTTCGCACGGTTCAACCGGTCAGCGTCAGGATCCTGGTAAAGTGTTCAAAGGCAAAAAAATGGCTGGCCATCTGGGCGCGGAACGTGTGACCACGCAAAATCTCGAAGTCGTGCAAATCGACGAAGAGCGCAATTTAGTGTTGGTTAAAGGTGCCGTTCCCGGTGCTAAAAACAGCTATGTGCGTTTGACCGATGCGCTCAAAATGGCATTGCCTGCCGCTGCTCCTTATCCTGCCGCGGCACCAAAAACCGTAGCCAAAGAAATGACTGCAACGACAGCAGGGGATGCCGAGGAGGCTAACCCTGCTGCTTCAACCGACGACGCGCGAGGGGACGCATAAGCCATGAAAGCAAAGATGGTAACACTCGATAATAAAGCCGCAGGCGACATCGAACTCAGCGATGCCGTGTTCGGGTTGGAAGCGCGCAAGGACATTTTGCAGCGCGTGGTGGAATGGCAACGCGCCAAGCGTCGTGCGGGCACTCACAAAACCAAAACCATGAGCGAAGTCAGCGGCACCACCAAAAAGCCGTTCAAGCAAAAAGGTTCGGGTAATGCGCGCCAAGGAACGCTGCGTGCGCCGCATCATGAAGGTGGTGGACGTGCTCACGGCCCTGTGGTTCGCGATCATGGCTATTCCTTAAATAAAAAAGTGCGCGTGCTGGGCCTGAAAATGGCGCTGTCTGCGAAGCAAAAAGCGGGTCAGTTGATCATTGTGGATGATGTGAAAATGTCAGATGCAAAAACATCGCTGATGGTCGCACGTTTCGAGAAGCTGGGATTGACCAAGCCGTTATTTGTAACGGGCGCAGTGGTCGATGAGAATTTTGCAAAATCGGCGCGTAACATTAAAGGCGTCGATGTGCTGCCAACTCAGGGTGCGAATGTCTATGATATTTTGCGTCACAAAGAATTGGTGTTAACCAAAGAAGCGGTGGAAGGGCTGCAGGCGCGTTTAGCATAGTGCTGAATCGAATGTAGTTTAAAGAGGATCTTATGACCGAAGAAGAGAAAAAAGCAAAAAAGCCAGCCGCTAAAAAAGCAACGGCAGAGAAAGCTGAAAAAGCTGAAAGCAAGCCTGCGGCTAAAAAAGTAGCGGCGCCTAAGCGCGAGAAGAAAACCGATACTGGTATTGCCAAACAAGGCAAGTTGGTAGCGGACTTACGTTTATATGACGTGATTCAACGCCCGCTGATTACGGAAAAATCAACGGCCGCTGCGGAACACAATAAAGTGGTGTTCCAGATCAGCGCCGATGCGACGAAAGTCGATGTAAAAAAAGCAGTGGAAGCGTTGTTTGGCGTGAAAGTGTTGAAAGTTAATACGCTCGTTGTTAAAGGCAAAACCAAGCGCTTTAAGGGTCGCCCCGGTCAACGCAGCGATGTTCGTAAAGCAGTCGTCACGCTGGTGCAGGGTCATTCAATTGATCTGGCCGCTGGCCTCAGATAATTAAGGAGACGCAATCATGGCACTCAAACATTTTAAACCAACGACCCCGTCGCAGCGCGAGCTGGTGCAGATCGATCGTTCGGAGCTGTTTAAAGGCAAGCCTTTAAAAGCGCTGACGGTGGGACTCACCAAAAATGGTGGCCGTAACAATCTGGGTCGTATTACCACTCGCCATCGTGGCGGTGGGCATAAGCGCACTTACCGGATCATCGATTTCAAGCGCAACAAGTTCGAGATGTTCGCCTCTGTGGAGCGGATTGAATATGATCCAAACCGTTCGGCGTTCATCGCGCTGATTAAATATGATGATGGCGAACAAACCTACATCTTGGCGCCGCAACGTTTGAAGGTGGGCGATAAGGTGATTTCGGGTGAGAAAACCGACATCAAGCCTGGCAACGCCATGCCGCTGAAAAACATCCCCATCGGAACCATCGTTCACAATGTGGAGCTTAAAGTGGGCAAGGGCGGTCAGATCGCTCGCGCCGCTGGAGCTTACGTTCAGCTCGTGGGTAAAGATTCGGGCTATGCGCAGATTAAATTGCGTTCGGGCGAATTGCGTCTGGTGCGTGCGGAATGCATGGCCTCGATTGGCGCGGTATCCAACCCCGATCACCAGAACGAAAATATTGGTAAAGCGGGTCGTAACCGCTGGAAGGGC
>JAKFUW010000175.1 GCA_021732545.1 Alphaproteobacteria bacterium
ATGTCACCAAGTGTCAAAAAACCCAGAAATACAAATGATTTCAAGGTTTGTTTGGTGCATCTCGTGTCACCTCGTTTCTTGACAGCGCATGCCAAATGATGGTATTTTGAGGTGTAAATACCATCAACTCAACGTGCGATACCATCAAATACCCACAGGCGCAACCACAACCATCAGTGGCAATATAAAAGATGCAAAGGGGTAATGACCTGGACCTTAAATTACCCCGGTTGCTGGTTTAACAATGGGGTGCAGCTCACCAGAAATATTCCTATGGTGCCACTTTCAATCCTGGCTTATGTTAAGCAGCATGGCCGCCACATTCTCACCTGGGCAAGCGTGCTGGTAACGGTGCTTGTTGGGTTGTGGTTTTTGTGGAATGGCGCGATGGTTCATCTGTTGGGTATTGATGTTTCAGGTTCACAATCTGCCGCGCGCGATATTACCAAAATGGATCTTGAAGCCATCTATGCCAGTGGCAATCGTGAGTTGTGGCTGGTGACCGCTCTGGCCGATCAACGCGCTGTCAGGTGCAGCGGGGACAATGCCATTGCGGTGCTCTTAGATTATGTAGCCACAAACCCCAATGATGCACAGGGGCGTAAAAAACTTGCTGAACATTATGGATTGGCGGCACGTTATGATGAATTCCAAAAGGAATATGAAGTAATAAGCGAGCTGGAGCCGATTGAATCGAATCTCACGGTGCTTTCTAAAATATACAGTGCTCAGGGCAAGCATCTGAAGCAAATAGACATATTGCGCAAAATCATCGATGCAACCAAGGGACGCAAACCCAAATATTTCTTAGATCTTGCGATCACGCAACAGATTACAGGCCATTCAAAAGCCACGCAAACAACGCTTAAAGAGCTGCGCGCACACCACCCTGATTACATGGATTACAGAACGGTACGAATTGAGGTCACCAACGCAATCGAGCAGGAAAAGATAGACGCCGCCTACACGCAAGCAACCGCGTGGATTGCGCGTCAGAATGATCGCATCGCCAAAGGAAAGATTAGGTCTGGCGATGCGCTTGAAGCGATGACGCCTGAAGACGCACTTCAACAGCTTGCGAAAGAACTGGCCGAGCTTTCCTGGCTCTTTTTAAGAGCATATCAGCCGGTTATGGCCAGCACTATCATTGTGCCTTATGATGCATGGCTTGCTAACTCACCTGATCTTGCGCTTGCCTATGTGGATGCGCTTATCGCACAGGGAAAATTAAAAAAAACCTATCAAAAGATCCAGTCGCTCGATCAGGCACAGACACTTGGACCCAGGCTATACATTCCTTACGTTAAGCTGGCCGCCATGTATGGCAACGATGCCGATCAACTGGCAGTGACACATCATCTCAATCCTTTTTTATTCGACGAAGAGCAGGCAATCAGCCTTCTGTTTGCCACACGCGGTATAGAAAAGCCAAAAATGTTACATGCCATAGCCAAACGGTTTAATGACCCTTCCATACTGGTTGCAGCGCCTGTGCTTCATGTTTTTGTGGATTGGGTGACTGCTTCCAGGAATGTGAACCCTCGTATTCAAAAGGCGTTCGCCGTTAGTTTGAAGCCAGTTCAGCATAAACGCCTTGCCCAGTTATGTTCGGCGATACCAGATGAATTATGCTTTCAGGCTATAGTAAAACAGCTCGGAAACGTTGAACAGATTCAAGCCGAGCAGATTAAAGAGCTTGCAGAGATCTATATGGTATCACATCGTGCCAACGAGCTGGTGGATGTGTTCACCATGCGGATGCAGCAACCTTCGACAGGCGAAACTTTTTCCTCAGAACGGCTTCGGCTTGCCGCTGCAGGCGGACGCGATGACATCATTCGGGCGTGGCTGAAGGCTTCGATGACCAGCGATCGTTTGAACACCGCCATTGAGCTATTTCACCTTGCTAACAGCAATCATCACGCTAATCTGGCGGCTGAAATTGCTGAGGTGCTCTATCAGTATCGTGCAACGGGTCAGCATCGCGGGATGGTAATCGATGCTTATATTGCTGGCAGAAAAATTGGCTCACTCATGGATTTCATTCATGCTGATAGCATGAATCGCCCTGAAAACAAAGATCGATATTCCTACCTGCTACGCACCCATGCTTTTAATGACGCAACAATGCGAGAGCGTGTTGTCGCTTACTGTACACAAATCATCAGAGCCGGTAAGGTGCCCGCACATAAAAAACTCATCTGTGCGGATATATTAATCATACAAGGAGCCGCAATCAGGGCACTTGACTACATTCAGGCTAACGCGGTGCGCTATGGTGAACCCTGGCAATCTCTTGCTACGCAACTCACCTACAGGCTTTATTAGACCGATGCAGCAACAACAGACATCAGCGGTTTACAGGCCAGAGATTGACGGGCTACGCGCGTTAGCGGTGCTGCTGGTGATCGCGCATCATTTGCAAATAACACAAGTCAGCGGCGGCTTCGTTGGGGTGGATGTGTTCTTTGTGATCAGCGGCTACCTTATCACCGGCATCATCTGGCGCGAGCTTTCCAGCACAGGGCATTTGCAGACGCGTAACTTCTATCTGCGGCGTATCTTGCGTCTGATGCCGAGCATGCTGGTGATGCTGGTTGGCGCCATGATTGCCGCTGCGTTGATGTTCTCGCTCGACGATATGACGCATTTTGCAACGGCGACCATGAGCAGCTTGCTCAGCGTCGCCAACGGCTACTACTATGTTACCACCGACTACTTTACGCAGACGGACACCAAGCCCCTGCTGCATACCTGGTCGCTTAGTGTGGAAGAGCAGTTCTACCTCATCTGGCCGTTTATCTTGATTGCTTTTTACCGCTGTGGCGCTCGTTCGATGCGGCTGCGCGTCATGTTCTTTCTGCTCGCATTGATGAGTCTGGGGCTTGCCATCGGCGGCAGCTATGTGGATGCTCAGGCGGCGTTTTACCTATTGCCAGCACGGGCATATGAATTCATGGCAGGCGCAGCGCTGGCGATCTGGCCGCTTAGTGTTCATCGGCGCTGGGCAGATCTGTGCCTGCTTGCGGGTATCGGCTCTATCGTTGCTGCTGCGACGCTATTTTCGACACACACGCCCTTTCCATCCTATTACGCGCTGTTGCCCTGTGTGGGTGCGATGGCGATCATTGCAAGCGGTCAGCAGGCGCGAATGGCAGTGGTGCTGAGTAATCCGGTATGCTCCTATCTGGGCCGCATCAGCTATCAACTCTATCTGTTTCATTGGCCGGTGATCATTTTCGCCAAATATCTTACCTTTTCAGCGTTGACGACACTGGACACCATGGTGGTGCTAGTGGCAACCTTGCTGCTTTCCATGGCAACCTATCACTGGGTGGATATACCCTGCCGCCGCGCTCGCGAGGCAGATGCAGCGCGACGAAACACCATTCTACTTGCGATGGCATTAACGGCTGTGGCGCTCTCGCTGCTCGTGTTCACCGCAAAACGCGACGGTGGCTGGCCATGGCGATTGCCTGAATTCACGCGGCTCTTTATCCAGAATCCGGGTGAGTTTCATAAAACGAATT
>JAKFUW010000218.1 GCA_021732545.1 Alphaproteobacteria bacterium
GCGGCTTTCAACGATTGAGGTGACGTTAGATGCGCATCAGCAACCCAGAAAAAAACAACATTATGGTGAACGCAATAGCGAGCCTCCGCAAGATGCGGTGACTGCATGGGAGGATTTTCTGGCGTCGGCGAAAAGCAAAGATGGCCGTGCGAAGATTCAAACTCAGCATCGGGGTGAAATTATTAAAGAGTTAAAGGAAGGTGAACAGCCTGTTCCTGAGTTAATCCGTACCATTGGCTATTGGCCATCATGGGAACGTGTGAACGAATGTTTCAATGCTTATAAGAACCCATTACGGCGTGCGTGTGTTGAGATCAAAGATCGTAAGATGATTTATGAGAATCAATCCGATGAGTTGGCAGCACCTAAGCAGGATCGTATTGAAAATCATTTTATTGATGGATTTGCAGTTGTGAAGCAAACGGGCATCACCAAAACCCCGACTTCGCACCCAACAGGCGAGTGGTATTTTTTCAAAGAAGATGCAGAACAAAAGGCGCAATCAAAAGAAAAATGCGATGTGTATGCGCTGCGTAATATGGATATTAAAAGCTGGCTTTATGCAACTGGAACCATGGAAAAGCTGCATCAGATTATTCGTGATGAGTGGCCAGAAATGGCCAAACAGCGCGAAGATATTTGGAGACAAGAAGCCGAAAAAGCAGTCATTGTTCGTGACAAACCTCGCAAACATATCCCGCAAGGCGTTGAGAGACAACATCAAGGGCATGTAGATCGTGATGCAGGGCGTGATGTTGCTTAACGAATGAGTGCTTCAAACTCTTTCACGATCTGTTCATAAAGTGGGCGTTTGAAGGGGACGATGATGTCTGGTAATTCCGTCATCTCGACCCATTTATATTCTGAAAATTCGGGGTGCTGCGTTTCCAGATTAATTTGGGTTTCATCAGCCGTCATGCGCATCGCATACCATTTTTGTTTTTGGCCACGAAAGCGGCCTTTCCATAATTTTGGAATCAGCTCATCTGGCAAATCATAGCTCAACCAGCCGCGCGACTCGGCAAGCAAAATGGCATTCGTCACGCTGGTTTCTTCGGCTAATTCACGGTGCGCGGCAGCGAGTGAGTCTTCGTTTTCATCGATGCCTCCTTGCGGCATTTGCCATGCCTCGGCCAGTGTGTCGATGCGTTTGGCAACGAACACCTGATTGCGCGCATTGAGCAACAAGATGCCTACGCCAAGCCGATACGGTAGATGCGAAAAGTCGCTCATTCTTTGGCGAGCAGCGCGCTGGCTGGTGCCAGCACAAATGATTTTTGAGCGAGCATTTTATTCCACTGCGCGAGTATGTTGATGGCAAGCGGCGTGGCATGAATCACGCCGAGTGCTTTGCCGTTTTTAACAGCCAAGCCTTCAAGCGCGGCGAGTTGTTTGGCGATGGCCTCGGGGCTTAGTTGTTCGTCTAAAATCACATCGGCTACCAGCGAGTAAGATTGACCGCGTTGCAATTTAAGCGCGGCCATATCGCTCGAAGGTGCGGCTGCCGCAAGCGCCAGACCGCGTTGGCCGAGCGCAAATAGCAAGGGCGTGAGATGCGAGACGCGCTGCGTGACGGCGCTATCGGCAGCGGTAATCACACCGACATAACCGCTGGCGCGCGCCAAAGTCTGCATCAGCCGCTTGGTATTATCCTCGGGCTTTGCTTTGAGTAATTGCGCGAGCGCGCCCGGGTCGCTGGCGGGAAAATCAGCGGCTTGGGTGGGCAGCATCAGCCACGCTTCGTGACCCATATTGCGGCCACTTTCCATCCACACACTCGCATTGGGTGAATAGGGCGTGTAGGCAATGGTGATATTGGCGGGCAGTGCCAAGGCTTGCTCGGCTAGTGTTTTGGTGGCGCCGACATTGAGCACCATAATCGCGACTTTGGCTTTGCGCGAAGGAGTCGGAGTGAAGGGGCGTTTGTAAAATTCAAATGGGCTGGTATCGCCTGATTTAATCGGCAGCGCGCCCCACTCGCTTTTTTGGGTCAAGGCGGGGTTTGGTGCCGCAGCCAAGCTGATGGGCGTACGCGGATAAACGGGAATGGTGTTGATGACTTCATCAACGGCTGCAACCATGGCTGCTTTGTTGAGCGCGTCATTGGCAGGCGCGATTGCAGCAGCAGGTGCCGCGGCATCTTTTTCAGTGCCCACATCAAAGGCGAGGTTTTCTTTGATGTCTGGCGTGGGCGTAACCGGTGTTTGGTCAGGCGTTTGCGGCGCAACAGCTGCTGTTTTGAGCATGCGCATGGTGCCGGTTTTTTCATGCGTTTTGGGGTTGATGGTGATGCGTTGGCCATTGGAGATGGCACCCATCACTTCATCGTCACCGCTTAGAAAAAACAGCGTGCTAAAGATAAGTGTGCATAAAAGCAGCGCACCGCACGCACCCGCCAGCGCCCAATAGGCGCCAGATTTAGGCTGTGATAGCGTTGCAGTTGCCATATTCAAACACGTTCATTTATTAAAGTGCGTCTTTATTCGACACCTGTTTATAAATCGATAAAGCACGAATGAGATCGAGCGCGCGCGAGAGCTGATAATCTTCCTTGGAGGATAATTCACCGTCAGGTTTTTTACTCGCATCTTCGCCCTTCACCCCAAAGGGCAATGATTTAGGTAAAGTACTCACAGGTGCCTGCTCGCCTTTGATTTGATCGTTTGTTAAATGACCTTTCAGGCTTGCTTCAGAACGAACATCATTAGCATTTAATGCTTCTACTCTTGCCGCTTCCACTTCGATATCAGGCACAATACCCGTTGCTTGAATCGAGGTACCAGAAGGCGTGTAATAGCGCGCGGTGGTCAGGCGTATTGCACCATGATCTTTGAGCGGAATCACCGTTTGCACGGAGCCTTTACCGAATGATTTGGTGCCCAAAATAACCGCGCGTTTATGATCTTTCAATGCACCTGCCACAATTTCAGAAGCTGAAGCCGAACCTTGATTGATAAGCACCACCATCGGTAAACCATCCGCCAGATCGCCTTTGCGCGCGCTGTAGCGCTTGGTGTTTTGCGGATCGCGTTCGCGGGTGGAGACAATCTCGCCGCGATCAAGGAAGGCATCGCTGACCGCAATCGCTTGATCGAGCAGACCACCCGGGTTGTTGCGCAGATCGAGCACCACACCTTTAATATCAGGGCCGATTTGTTTCTTCTGATTTTCGAGTTCTTTGACCATCGAATCATAGGTGGTTTCTGCAAATGATACCACGCGGACATAAGCCACATCGCCTTCTTTTTTAGCGCGCACTGATTTGATTTTAATCAGGTCGCGGGTGATGGTTAAATCCATCGGTTCTTTGAGGCCTTCGCGCAAAATCGTGACTACAATTTGCGTGCCGACTTTGCCGCGCATTTTTTCGACCGCTTCGGATAATGTCATCCCTAAAACCGCTTCTTTATCGATTTGGCTGATATAATCTCCCGATTTGACACCCGCTTTAAACGCCGGAGTTTAATCGATGGGTGATACGACTTTCACCAATCCATTTTCCAT
>JAKFUW010000132.1 GCA_021732545.1 Alphaproteobacteria bacterium
GTGTCGCCTAATTGTTCGGCATCATTGATGGTTACAGCGCGGCTGTAATAGCGCGTGACATCGTGGCCGATGCCGATGGCGAGCAATTCAATATCGCTTTTGGTCTCAATAAAAGTGATGACTTCGCGCAAATGACGATCAAGGTAGCCACTGGGATTGGTGGAAAGGGTGGAGTCATCGACCGGAGCGCCATCGGATATCACCATTAAAATCCGGCGTTTTTCGGAGCGGGCGAGTAGGCGGCTATGCGCCCACAGCAGTGCTTCACCATCGATATTTTCTTTCAGCATGCCATCTTTGAGCATGAGGCCCAGATTTTTGCGTGCGCGGTTCAGGCGCAGATCGGCTGGTTTATAAATAATGTGGCGCAGATCATTCAAGCGGCCAGGATCGCTGGGTTTATCGTGCTTATCCCAATGTTTGCGCGATTGCCCGCCCTTCCAATCGCGGGTGGTGAAGCCCAGAATTTCGACTTTTACGCCGCAGCGCTCCAAAGTGCGCGCTAAAATATCGGCGCTCAACGCCGCAAGCAAAACAGGACGGCCACGCATCGAGCCTGAATTGTCGATCAGCAGCGTGACCACGCTATCCCGAAATTGTGAGTCTTTCTCAGTCTTGTAAATCTCGGTCATGTCGGGGCGCACCACCAGCCGCGCCAGCCGCGAATTATCAATGAGACCAAATTCCTGATCATAGACCCATTCGCGTGCTTGCCGCGCTAGCAACAACCGTTGCAACTTGGAAGTAAGCCGTGTGTGTACATTGTGATGGCGCCCCAGCTGTTCATCCAGTTGCGCGCGATATCCCGCTAATTCCTCCGCGCTGGCTAATTGATCGGCGTGGACGACTTCATCAAATTGCGTGGTGTAAACGCGGTAGGGTGCTGCGTGTTTGAAGGGCGACAGATGCGGCATGTTGGGGCGCAGCGGCATGTCTTGCTCGACAAATGCATCCTCATGGCCTTGCTCATCGTCGTTGGTTTCAGCCATGCTTTGCGAGCTTTCGCTTGCGCTATCGGTACGGCTTTGCTTCGGGCTTGGTGCCTCATATTGATTATTTTCATCGCCGCTCTCATCGGTGCTGGGGCTTTGTTCGTCGGGGGCTTCATCGGTGGAGTCTTCGCTTGGTTGCAATGTGGCATTGGGGTTTTGAATCAGCGACAGCGCCACTAACAACTTTTCGCTTTGCGCGGCAAAAAGTGTTTGATCGCTGATGGATTCAGCGAGGCGTTGCAGCAAGCTGCCCGCATGATCTTCTATCCATGGTCGCCACTTTTCCATCAGTGCGTGGACTTCAGGCGGCGGCGGCGTGCCCGTTGCGGTTTCATACAAAAGAAGCGCCAACAAATCATGCAGCGGCGCCTCATATTGGTTGAGCCCTCGTGCATAGCCCTGAAGCTCGCAATGCACCTGCATGCGGTGGCGCAGATTATGCGCGATGCCTCGCATGTTCTGGCTGCCGGTGAGTTCGACGCGCATCTGTTCCAGCGCATCGAATACCGTGCTGGCCTTGCCATCGGCGGGGCGTTTTTGGGCGTGAAGCCGCGCATTATGATAGCGCAAACTCAAAGCTGCGCGATCCGATTGTCCGCGCAAAAAGCGCAACGCATCCGCGTCAGATTGATCAGCGGGTTTAGCGATAAATAATGTGTCGGATTGATGGAGCGATTGATCGAGAATCTGATTACCGAAACTCAGTTCTAGTTCTTTGCGCCCGCTGATAGCGCGTGCGGCTGCCTGCAAAGCTGGTTGCAGCGCGGTGATGTCGATGGGAACAGATTTTTTAGGCTGCGACATTCAGCAGGTCAACATCGAAGCAGCGCTGATAATATTCGGCAATGGTGCTGCGCTCCATCTCGTCACATTTGTTCAAAAAAGTGAGGGTAAATGCGGTATCGACTGAGTGAAAAATGAGGTAATTTTCGGCCCAGCTAAGCACCGTGCGCGGCGACATCACGGTTGAAATATCGCCATTCATAAAGCCAGTGCGAGTCAGGTTCGCCATCGCCACCATGGTTTTGATGATTTTTTTACCCTTGGCCGAATCGAGTTCGGATAATTTGGCAAGCACAATTGCTTCCTCGCGCGCGGGCTCCAGATAGTTGAGCAGCGCCACAATGTTCCATCGGTCCATCTGCCCTTGGTTGATGGGTTGCGTGCCGTGATAGAGGCCGGATGAATCGCCAAGGCCAATGGTGTTGGCGGTGGCGAAAATACGGAAAAACGGATTGGGATTAATCACCTGATTCTGATCGAGCAAGGTCAGCTTGCCCGATGCTTCCAGTACGCGCTGAATCACGAACATCACGTCGGGGCGGCCCGCATCATATTCATCGAACACCAACGCAATGGGGCGGCGCAGCGCCCATGGCAAAATGCCTTCCTGAAAGCGGGTGATCTGTTTGCCATCTTGCAGCACAATCGCATCGCGGCCAATCAGATCAATCCGGCTGATGTGGCTATCAAGATTCACACGGATGCACGGCCAGTTCAGGCGCGCGGCGATTTGTTCGATATGTGTTGATTTTCCGGTGCCATGATAGCCCTGCACCAGCACACGGCGGTTATGCATGAAGCCCGCTAAAATGGCCTGCGTGGTGGCGGGATCAAACTGGTAGCTTTCATCGATTTCGGGAACATATTCATTGGTTTTAGCAAATGCCGGAACCTTAAAATCATTCGCCAAACCAAAAATCTTTTTAGCCGAAACCAATTTGGTGGGCTGGCTACTTTCAGTTAGGGCTTCGTCTTCAATGGATTTTTCTTTGCGGTTACGAACCTGCTTATCAACCAAGTGCTGCATGATACCTCTTTAAACGTGCGTCTTCATCGGGCGTAATGTTACCATCGCGAAGCAAGAAAAGATAGGCCAGATCAGACAAAGCCTCAAGCAAACTTTCCTGTGCGGTGGGTGAACATTTGCCGCTGGCTGCCATATATTGCGCAATGCGCCAACAGGCTGGCGTGTTAAACTCAGAATCGGGATTAAGCGGGTCTTTGCTACTGCGATCCAGATAATGTTTAAGCTCGGTCATGTGTGATTCAATCGCCGATTCCAGTAATTTAGCGCGTGGTAGCGTGCTTTGCCGAGTATGAATCAATGCGATACACTCTGCGGTGAGTGTCAGTTCGCATTGTGCACCTAGCGCATCGGCCATCGCAAAAAACAACCCGATATGTTTGAGGTCGGCACATAACACCTCTTCAACCGATTGTTCGTGAGTCTGTTGCCACAGATGCAAGGATTCGGATTTAGAACCCTGCCATTTGGCATGAATGGGCGCAAAAATCCCGCATAAACGATCAATGATCACTTCTGGTTTTTTCATAATCGGGTATTTACCTCAGCCGTCATTGCGAGCATTTTGGAACAAAATGCGTGGCAATCGATTGCACCATGTGAGTGAAACAAATGGATTGCCGCGTCGCCAGCTTTCGCTGGAGCTTCAACATGGCTCCTCGCAAAGACGACATCAAT
>JAKFUW010000246.1 GCA_021732545.1 Alphaproteobacteria bacterium
GTAGGGCGTGAAAATGCACTGGATCTGGTCGATGAAATCTATGCGAATTCATTTGACCCTTATGCCACGATTCGCAGTGCCTATGTTCAGCGCCGCAAGGCACAGATCGCCAACACGCACAATCCTGAAATTTCGAAGTAAGTTTTTTATCATATCAGTGTTGGGTGGTGCGATGTTTCGTTATATAAAATCTGTGATAGTGATGGCGGCTTTAATTGTTGCCTCATCGTCTGTGGCGATGGCGGGCGTGCCGGAAGTCAAATCCTTTGTGACGATGCTTGCCGATGACGCACTGGTGATTGCGAAAGATGTTAATCAAACCAAACCCGAAAAACAAAAAGCGCTGGAGACTTTATTTCAATCGCGCGTGGATATTCCATGGATTGCGCGCTTTGTGCTGGGCAAATATTGGCGCACCGCCACGCCTCAACAACAACAGGCCTATTTGAAGAATTATGAAGCCTTTATTCTCAAAACCTATACCTCCAAAATCACCGATGCCAAGGGCGGCGATTATGTGATCAAGCAAGCCCGCGCCGATCAGATTGCGGGTGAGTATGTGCTGACAATTGAGCTTAAACCCGAAGATCAGCCCAGCGTGATGATGGATTATCGCATCCGTGAAAACAAAGACGACCGCAAAATTTTTGATATTATTGTGGAAGGCGTGAGCTTAATTACCACCCAGCGCTCGGAATTTGGCTCCGTGATCAACAATAAAGGCCTCGATTATCTGATTGAGGCGCTGGCGAAAAAAGCGGCGGCTTCGAGCGTGAAGTAAGCATAGCCCATTTCAACGCCCCCTCTATTTGGGTTGCAAAAAGTTGTCTTTTGTCGTAATGTAGTTTTTATGGAATCTGTTACACCGCAATCGATTAAATTATCAGGCGAGCTGCTTGAGCAGGCACGCCGCGCTTCGGCGGTGCATAGCCGTTCAGTGCCTAAGCAGATTGAGCATTGGTCACGCATTGGCCGAATTGCAGAAGAAAATCCCGATCTGCCCTATCAATTTATTATGGATATTTTGGTCGCGCAGCAGGAACAGCCTGAGCCATTTGTGTTTGGCAGCAAATAGTGTTGTTGCTGCAATCGCCAACCTTCAAACGCGCCTATAAACGCCTTCATGCCACTCACCGCACACCGATAGATGATGCAATCCGCGCTGTGCTGGCCAACCCTGCGATTGGTGCAGAAAAGGTCAGTGATCTGGGTGGTGTGCGTGTTTACAAGTGCCGTGTGGCAAAGCAGCTTGTGTTGCTTGCCTACCTTGTGGATGCAGACGCAATTACATTGCTCGCATTAGGCAGCCATGAGAATTTCTATCGCGATTTAAAGCGGGAATAATCGCTTACGCCGCCCGGCTTAACGGCTTATATTTAATCCGTGTGGGGTTGAGCGCCGTGTCGCCCAGGCGCTTGATGCGGTCGGCCTCATATTCCTGATAATTGCCCTCAAACCATTCCACATGGGAATCGCCTTCATAGGCCAAAATGTGCGTGGCAATGCGATCGAGGAACCAGCGATCATGCGAAATAATCACCGCGCAGCCTGCAAAGCTTTAAACGTGGAGTAGTTGGATGATTATTATTGTTCTGAAAGCTGCGCAATCAATAATTCCGCAAGATAGCTTTCAAGCTTGGAACAATCTAAATGCCCTTCTTCCCATGCGCGGTCAGCATCGCGCAGAGCTTCATAATATGGCTCTCTATTATCTCTTATACGTTCAGGCACAATACGGCTTCCATGTAATAAAGTGCCCGCGCGAGCACATAATAAGTAGTAACAAGTTGCCCGTGCTGTTCTGCCATTTCCTTCAACAAAAGGATGAATCCAGAGTAAGCGCCACAAGCCATAAGCAGCAAGTTCTGTTGGAGTCCAGTTAAACCAATTTTCATGAATCGTTACAATAAATCGATCCATTAATTCAGGCACTTCTTTGTAATGGGGCGGCTTATGATTACCTACATAGATTGGTTCTTCACGAAATCTGCCCCCAAGCTGAGAGATATTTGCTACGGCAACATGATTTAATGCCCAAAGCGTATATTTATCAAAGGCGGTATGGCCTTGTTTTAAGCCTATTTCTATACAGTTAGTCAGCAAGTCATATTGACGAACAAGATTTCTTTCTTGCACCAAGTCATAAAGATCAGGATCGTGTTCTTGAATTACAATCATATAGGACGGTGTTCAGTCTAAGTATGACAATTTAAGCGCACAGCAGTTTATTACGTTTGGTAGCAGCGCTTGCTGACTCTCTTGTAATTCTCGTTGCACTCTCTGGCGCGTTTCCGTAAGCAAAACTAGCGCGTTGTTGTTGTAACTGTTCCTCAGTCACACCTATTTTTCGTGCTTTATCCAGTAGCTCCTCTAGGTTTTGTCTTTTAGGAGCAGGGTTTAACACAGACTGTCTTGCGACCATAAAAAAATCTCCCCTCATAATTTATTATCAATCATATTATACTTAATTTGATGAAAACTGCTAGGGCGTAATTACGCTGCCCGGCTCAGCGGCTTATATTTAATCCGTGTGGGGTTGAGCGCCGTGTCGCCCAGGCGCTTGATGCGGTCGGCTTCATATTCCTGATAATTGCCCTCAAACCATTCCACATGGGAATCGCCTTCATAGGCCAGAATATGCGTGGCAATGCGATCGAGGAACCAGCGATCATGCGAGATAATCACAGCACAACCGGCAAAGTTCAGCAGCGCTTCTTCGAGTGCGCGCAAGGTTTCCACATCGAGGTCATTCGTTGGTTCATCCAGCAGCAGCACGTTGGCACCCGATTTGAGCATTTTCGCCAGATGCACGCGGTTGCGTTCCCCACCCGATAAGGTGCCTACTTTTTTCTGTTGATCCGAGCCTTTGAAGTTGAACCAACTGCAATAAGCGCGGGATTTGACCTCTTGTTTGCCCACCATAATCAGATCAAGCCCTGCCGAGATTTCCTCCCACACGGTTTTTTTATCATCGAGCGAATCGCGCGATTGATCGATATAGCCAAGCTGTACCGTATCGCCGACTTTGAAGGTACCGCTATCGGGGGTGTCTTGCTGCGTAATCATCCGAAATAGAGTCGTTTTACCCGCGCCATTGGGGCCGATGATGCCGACAATACCGCCCGGTGGCAGCGTGAAGCTCAGATCATCGATGAGCAGTTGTTCGCCGAAAGCCTTGCGCAAATGGTTTGCCTCGATGACTAAATCGCCCAAGCGTTGCGAAGTTGGGATCATGATTTGGGCGACGCCGGTGCGTTTTTCCTGCTCTTGTTTCACCAATTCATCGAAGGCCTTAATCCGCGCTTTGCTTTTGGATTGACGCGCTTTAGGCGATGACCGAATCCATTCCAGCTCGTCCTCAATCTGTTTCTGGCGGCCCGATTCTTCTTTATCTTCTTGCTTGAGTTGCTTGGCTTTTTGCTCGAGCCAGCCCGAATAATTGCCCTCATAAGGCT
>JAKFUW010000274.1 GCA_021732545.1 Alphaproteobacteria bacterium
CTTCAGGCAAGGGGGAGGGGGAAAAGAGCGACATGGCAATTTCTTTCAGCATAAGATCGTCTTTGCGAGGAGCGCCTTGGCGACGAAGCAATCCAGCTAAACCAGATTGCCGCGCCTTCGCATGCGCTCAGGCTCGCAATGAACGTACCGTTCAATTGCACGTTCTTTTACAAGCAATGAAATAAAATGTCACGTCTTCATCATCTGGTAATAAAAATTTGTTATACATATAGGGTAGCACCACATTAGGAGTCGTATGCATCTTCAAGATGAACCATTGAGAGGGACTATCCCCGCAAACCTTCAGCTAACCTTGGTGGAGGCTAACAATATCGTGCGCGATGTTCCTGTTCAGGCGCAAATAAGACTAACGAATTATTTTGATAAAGTTGATCCTGATGGGTTCAATCTGATGACTTCAATTAGGATAATCGCGGCGCAATCAATGATTAGCCAGACCATTACGGACGCTCGAAGTGTGCACGGCGTAGTCAGTTCCTCCCTGCACACCCTAGCACTACTGCCAGAATTAGGAAGTTTAGCTGTTAGAGCCGACTGTATATTAGAAAATAATCAGCAAAAAGCAGAAGATGCACGACATACAATCAGTTTTGCAAGAGAGTTCATTGATGCATGTTTGAGTGATATAGACAAAGAGCACCCCAACGATCCGGATCGCATTGCTGCTAATGCTGAGGCCAAACGTGACCTGATTACCTTGCATAATGAGATTGTGGATGCCGTGAGCCCAAATCGGGGCGCATCGATTCCCTCACGATAGCCTCAAACTTCACCAATTTGTCATACTGTGCATGGCCGCATCGGGGTAAAATAACATCATGGTAAAGCTTTACGATGCCGCGCGCCTGTATAATGCCCAAAACCCTGGATTTGGAGCAGGGGGCGGCATGCCCACGCCGCAAGCGGTGCAGGCGCAGATGGCAGGAGCCATTCAAGCAGCAGATCGTGCTGATATGCCGCAGATTCATGCGCTGGGCGGCGGTTTTTTGCATGAGGTCTTCGCCACGCTCAAGCGCCCTAAAGTAGCGCCTGATTATGGAAAAGTGTTTGAAAAAGCTTTGTTTCAAAATCCTGAATTTCAAGGGTTTGTAAAGCAGATGGAGTTTGCGCTGGCAGCCATCGCCGAGCGCTCACCCGAAACCTGGCAGCATCTGAAACATCACGCCGCGCTCAGCCTGATGTTTTTTGAGCAACAGCATGGGCCAATATCGCCACACAACGCGATTGCTGCACTGGAAGTGACGATTGCAGCATTGGGGCACGATGTGGGTAAGCTGGGTTTAGATCCCCATCTGTTGCACAAAAACACGCGGCTCGCGCCCGAGCGATTTGATGCATTACTGAAACAATATAGCGATAATGTTCCTGATTATCCTCAAAAAACCCATGATATGCAGTTTCTGCGTGAGGCACAGTTTGGGAAACTGGTGTTTTTACCCGATGGCACCGAAGGATTACCCTCTAAAGATGAAACAATCGCCTTCGGCGATCTTACGAGGTCTGAAAGTCACCTGACCAGCCCCGCAGAACTTGCCAAGCACAATCATATTTTAGCACGGATTGAGGCCAAGGCGCTGACTCACATCCCTGGCTTTTGGCTTGAACCTGCAGAGCGCGCGCAGTTAGCCAGCATCGAGCGCGGCACCATCACCCCGCACGAAAAAGCCATCATCAATAGCCACGATGCGATGAGTGAGGCCTATTTTACGGAGCTTGATCGCGCCGGATTGCTGCCCGATGAACTCAAAAACCTGCCAAAAATTGTGAATATGGATGCGTTCAGGGGGCAGGTGGGCGATGCCGCGCCTGAATCTGCCAAATTGATTCATTTAACCGATGTGTTTGAGGCGCTAACCGCCAACCGCTCATACCGCGCGGCTTATAATGTCAGCGAAGCGCTGCGAACGATGGATTCAATGGCGCAAAAAGGTGAAATTGACGCGGGTTTGCTCAAAGATTTTGTCAAAGGCGGCGTCTGGTTCGATTATGCGAATGTTTTTGGCCTCAAAATCGGTGATTTAAACCAGATTCAGGCATTAGATGTGGTGAAAGACGATGTTTCAAGCGCCAAAAGCCATGTTTCTCGGGTGCAGAATGGTGAAAGTCAGGGGTTAGGGGTTAGGTTTTAGGGGTTAGTAACAAAGCGCTTTTGCGAGGGCAAAGCCCGAAGCAATCTGTTTATTTTCTTGACGAGATCGCTTCGTCGGCCTTTGGCCTCCTCGCGAAAGCGTTATTCCTAACCCTTAAACCCTGTTGCCACCACATAGCTCTCAGCCGAATCAGCGCGGGATGCTTTGGGCTTGGCGTGTTTGATCGTCAAGCAATCAGACAGTGTATTATTTGCAATCCGCGGGTGCTTTAATCTGTACAAGCTGGGTTACATTAAGCGGTACGGATTGAATATCATTGATTTTGCAGTCCTCGTCGTACGTTACCGCAATGGAGCTGCCGCCATTTTTTGCGGCGGCTTGAGCAGCTTTAACGCGATCAGCCGGATCAGGATGATGATAGTTTGAAGGCGGCTGATTTATCTCCTTAGCAAATTCTGAATTTGCTTCGACTCCGGCACTCGAGCCTGTGGCAATAGCACTGACAACATCTGCTTCAAGCTCCTGTTTTTGCCTACGCATGGGGGATTGAGCATCTTCAAGTGCTTGCTGAAAGCTTTTAGCGTGACCCAGAAGCGTGTGACCAGACTCATGTGCGCATATATTGGCCAAAATTGTTTTGCCACGATCAGTTTGTGCGAGTTTTTTTGCAATATCATAGTCAATCACAACTTCTTTGTGACCATCAGGGTATAAATTAGTGGATGCGATACGCCCTATTTCTTGGTAAAGGCCAGTTTTTAACCCAAGGCGCAGATCAATATCTTTACCGAATTTTTCTTTTATTTTAGCGCGCACTTCCTGAGCGATCTTGAAAATAGCTGGATCATGCGTTTCGTCCACATAGTAGGTGGCATTGTTTTCTAAGCCATCGTCGCGTTTTTTGCCAGACATCGTGAATTCTATGTTGTTGCAATAATTTTATTCTGGCAGAAAAGTATTAATTTTTTGTAAAAAAGAGGATGGGTAGAGTTCAAATTAACCTTTAAACCCCGTTGCCACCACATAGCTTTCGGCCGAATCGGCGCGGGATGCTTTGGGCTTGGCGTGTTTGACGACCTCAAACTGTTGTTTCATATCTTTGAGCAGTTCATTTTCGGCGCCACCTTTGAGCACCTTGCAAATAAACGATCCTTTCGGCTCCAGAATGGTCAGCGCAAAATCATAGGCCAGCTCGCACAGCGCCATAATCCGCAAATGATCGGTGCCAGTATGGCCGATGGTATTGGCTGCCATATCCGACATCACCAGCTGCGCCATGCCGCCCAGCGCTTCGGTCAGAACCTGCGGCGCATCGTCATCGTGAAAGTC
>JAKFUW010000193.1 GCA_021732545.1 Alphaproteobacteria bacterium
TGCCAGTCGTCAGCACCATAAATCCATGCTTGTTGCTGATTGCCATCAGCAAGTTTCCGCGAATACGCGCTTGGATATTTTCTTCCGTTGTATCCGCAGCCAACCCTTCAAACACCGGCGCGAGCGCACCTGCAAACGCCTCCATCACCCCCGCAATCGGCAATGTGTGCGTGGTGATGTTTAAACGTTTCGCCAAATCATGCGCATCCTCCACACTATGACCGGATGAATAAGGCGATGGCATCAGCAACCCGCGCACTTTATCTGCTCCCAGCGCATCGACGGCGATGGCCGCACTTAAGGCCGAATCAATGCCGCCCGATAAGCCCAGCACCACACCTTTGAATCCGTTTTTGGTGACATAATCGCGTAGGCCAAGCACCATGGCGTGGTACATACTGGCCAGCGCGTCAGGCACCATTGCGTGCGGGCCATCGTGCAGCGCACCCTCCTCAAAGCGCACCATGGCAAGCTCACTTTCAAACGCGCTCATGCGTGCCACTTGCGTGCCTAATTCATCGACCGCAAAGGATCCACCATCAAACACCAATTCATCTTGCCCGCCTACCAGATTCACATAGATAATCGGTGCGCCAATGATGTAGGCCGCCGCTTTTGCCACTTCGTTTCGGCGTGCAATTTTGCCAAGCTCAAACGGCGAGGCGTTGATCGCGATCACCAATTGTGCTTGGTGCGACGATAGTGCTTTGGTGCAGCGCGTTTGCCACAATTCTTCGCAGATTAAAATGCCAAGCCGCACCCCGCGCCACACCACCACATCAGGTACGTCACCTTTGGCGAATAATCGTTTTTCATCGAACACGCCATAGTTGGGGCGCGCGCGCTTATCGCGGGTGAAGATCAATTTGCCGCGCTCAATTAAAAACGCGCTATTAAAAATATCATCTTTTTGGGTTCGCAATCCGCCGACCAGCACCGCACATTTCAGATCACGCGTGGCCTCGGCAATGCTCTGCACGGCGTCCATCGCGGCCTCGCGGAATGTGGCCAAAAACACAAGGTCTTCGGGTGGATAGCCCGTGATCGCCATCTCAGGAAACACCACCATATCCGCCCCTTGCGCATCGGCGGCTTGCGCGTGCGATACAATCAGCGCCACATTGGCATCAATGTCGCCGACAGTCGGGTTGATTTGGGCGAGGGCGAATTTGAGTGATGTCATGGTAAATGTCAAAAAAGCTTCATATTTAGGTTAAACCAAATTGATATAATCAAATTTCATTCAAATAACAAATAAGGAAGTCACATGGCATTAGATTCTGAGCCAGCATGCACACCGCCACGCAATGGTGTGAGTGAATTAAACAACATTACCAGGCTCACATGGGCACCATCAAACAATAAGGGCTATTGTACCACCGGAGCAAAAATCGATATGGAGGCATGGGCATCGCTGATGCGCAGCGCACTGCCAACGGGAACCTCTGGTGATTCAGTATGGACGCAAGGAAATAAAACCGTATGCACGCTTAACGTAGATACGGCGATTGCAGAAAATCCTAACTTTATCACAGCATTACAAGAAAAATTATCGCCCACCGAACTGGGGGATTTAGGAATGAACACCGCCTTAACGTCAGAAAAACTAACCATGTTACTTAGTCGGGATGGCGGTAAAAATTATGAATTTAAACCTAATTTTGATCAGCAAAAAGCAGTTGGTACATTTAAATTTATCAATGCTCAGGTTATAAAATCTGTATTAGATGATTATCACATTCCATGTGTCATTAAACCTGATAGCGCCACCTCAAGACTTTCTCCAAAAGAACACAGAATGACGGTTTCTGTACCTACAGATCCACTTACCGTAAATCGTCTATTTGCATTAGATTCTTTGGGATTTGAACAAGAAATAAAGAGCGCGATACGAAATAGAATTGATTTAGCAATCGCAACTCCAAGACAAACTTCTCGCTAAAGCGCTTTCGTCAGTTCCGGCACCAGCGTAAATAAATCACCGACCAATCCATAATCGGCGACTTCAAAAATCGGGGCGTTTTCGTCTTTGTTGATCGCCACAATCACCTTGGATTCTTTCATGCCCGCTAAGTGCTGAATGGCACCTGAAATGCCGACCGCAATATAGAGCTCGGGCGCGACCACTTTGCCCGTTTGCCCTACCTGATAATCATTGGGCACATAGCCCGCATCGACCGCCGCGCGCGACGCACCGATGGCAGCGCCCAGTTTATCGGCGAGTGGTTCGATGATGGCTTTGAATTTTTCGCCATCACCCAGACCACGCCCACCCGATATCACCACGCGTGCGGATGCAAGATCGGGGCGCTCGCTTTTTGAGGCTTCGATGGAAACAAAGGTGGAAAGCCCCGCATCACCTTTTGATGCGAGCGTTTCAATCGGTGCATTGCCACCACCTTCCACTTTATCAAACGCAGTCGGGCGAACCGTCATCACCTTAATGGCATCATGCGATTGCACCGTTTCAATCGCATTGCCTGCATAGATCGGGCGGCGGAACGTATCGGGCGAAAGCACACTGATGATTTCTGAAATTTGCTGCACATCGAGCGCGGCTGCAACGCGCGGCAACATGTCTTTTCCAGTGGTGGTGGCAGCGGTTAAAATGTGCGAATAATTTAGTGCAATACTCACCACCAATGCCGCAACATTTTCAGCCAATGCGTGCGCATAACAGACATCATCCGCGTGCCACACTTTCGCCACGCCAGCAAGTGCTGCCGCTTGTTTGGCAACATCCGCGCATCCGCTGCCTGCCACCAATATATGCACCTCGCCACCGATTTTGTGTGCAGCGCCCACCACCGCGTGCGTGGCAGAATTGAGTGCCGCATGATCGTGATCGGCGATGATGAGAATGGTCATATTTTAGTCTTTCGTTAGAGCGTTAAATCGTTAAGTCGTCAGAGCGTTAATAATAACGATGTAACGATTTCACGATCTAACGACTTAAATTACTTTCGCTTCGTTTCTCAATTTATCCACCAACTCCGCAACGTCTTTCACACGGCCGCCGCCTTTGCGTTTGAGTGGTTCTTCCACTTTCAACACCGTCAAACGCGGCGCAATGTTCACGCCCAATTCTTCGGCTTTGAATGTCGTCATCGGCTTGGATTTGGCTTTCATAATGTCGGGTAATTTCGCGTAGCGTGGCTCATTTAATCGAAGATCCGTTGTCACCACGCAGGGCAGATTCAGCGCCACGGTGGCAAGGCCGCCATCCACTTCGCGTACCACCGTGGCGATGTTATTTTCGATGGTGAGTTTGGATGCAAAGGTGCCCTGCCCCCAACCCAATAATTGCGCTAACATCTGCCCCGTTTGGTTGGCGTCATCATCAATGGCTTGTTTGCCGCAAATGACCAATTGTGGATTTTCTTGCTGCACCATATGGTGCAATAATTTGGCGGCAGCCAGCGGCTCAATCGCAGCATACG
>JAKFUW010000195.1 GCA_021732545.1 Alphaproteobacteria bacterium
ACCCACCGGTGAAGTGACCGAGCCAGAATTTACGCGCGCATTCACTGCTATTTGGGTGGGCGAAAAAACGTCGGAGCCAGAGCTTCGCGCGAAGCTGCTTGGGCAATAGCCTATTTCAAAATGCGCGCCGTCACCGCGTTGCCAATGCCATGATATTCCAGCGCATCGAACACCGATTGGCAGATGATGAGGCCGCGCCCATGCACATCACGCAGGCGCCCAGCGGTGGATGCCAGCACCTGCTGAAAATCAAATCCGTGGCCTTGATCGGTGATGGTAATATGCCAGCTATCAGTTGTTTCAGCGCGTGATATGCAAGCCTCACGCGAGGCAAATTCAGGTAACCCTAAACGGCGTTCACATTCTTGGCGCCATCGATCTTCGCGGATCAGGTTGGATTTTTCGGCGTAACCAATCATCAAGTTGCCATGCTCAATCGCGTTGATCATCAGCTCACAAATACCAAGATAGGCATCATATTCGGGGGGTAAATCGTCGGATATTTTTCTGGCAATATCCGGAATTTCATCAAGTGTGGAAAATGTAAATCGCATGGATGAACCCTAACGCGCGTGGCGTTAGGGTTCAATCATTGCACGGATATTACGCCGCCAGTGTCTCAAAATTGGGCGTGTTTTCAGCGAAGCGGCGATGCACATCGACATAGGTTTCGCGGAAGAACGCATCGATTTCAGCAGGCTTGGGAAAGTGCGATGAAAAGCCCGGATGGTCGGTGTCGATGCAGTTTTTCGCGGCGTTAATCATGTGCGCAAGCACACTGCGCGGGTCTTCCAGCCCGATGGATAGGCGCACCGTGGTGAGCGTGATGCCTGCTTCTTTTAAAGCTTCGGGTGGCATTTCCGAATGGCTGGTAAGGCCAGGGCACAGTGCCACCGTGTTGGTTTGACCAAGGCTTACTTGAAGGCCAATCGCAGGTTCCAGCGCGTCGAAGAAGCGTTTGAAGGCATCGCGGCTGACAGCGGGAAAGTTGCCTTTGCCTTCCATATCGATGGTGAACAGTGGTGCGGGCAACCCCAGATACATTTGTTTTTCACGCAAAGATGCGTTGTCATGCCCTTCAATAATCGGGCAATTGACATTGATACCTGGATGTTTGTTCAGCAGCTTTGCCAGCACAATGGTGTTGATACATTTTTGCAAAACACGAAGCTCATAAGTGCGCATCCCGCTCATCACTTCAAAGGCTTTGTCGGAATCGAGAAACGCACCTTTAACGTAGTACACATTCCAGAATAATGAATCTTCCCAGTGAATCACTTCCTCTTTGCCATCGACACCTTTGATGGTGACGCTATCGCCTTTGGGAATGAACATGCGTGAAGCTTTGCCGATGCACACACCAGCGGTGGTGGCGCCCGATCCTGCGAGGTCTTTGGTGTAAGAGTGAATCACGAAGTCGGGGCGTTCGGCCTCGTCGTCGCGGCGCAACACAGGCTGCAAAAACGGCGTGCCAACGGTTGCATCACAGATCACCATCGAGCCATGTTGGTGAGCAATTTTGCTGATGGCGGGCACATCAAGCACATTGCCGTGAGGGTTGCAGGGCGACTCGATATAGACATAGACACGGCGACCTTGCGCAATACGATCCGCATGTTTTTTCAGTGTGGCTTGGTAAGCGGTGTTGAAGCTGTCCGCATCGAATCCATCAAACCATTCGACGGCAATGTCTAAATTGCTGCGCTTGCCATACCAGTCTTTGAGCAGCTGAAATGTGCCGCCATAGACATTGCGGCTGCAAATCACAATGTCTTGATAACCCAGCAAGTGCGCCATCGTCGCATCGATTGCGGCCATGCCAGAGTTAAAATTCCACGCCAGATAATCGGGAGCGAGCGGCCCTGCTTCAATATCAACAATGTGGTTGGCCAGCGCAATGGAGGTGGGGTTGAGCAGGCGCGAATAGACTTCGTGTAATGGTTCGCGGCCTTTGAACGCATCTTCCACCCATTCCGAACACGCGAATAAATAGGTGGCGGTGCGAGTGATCACAGGCGTGGAGCTAAACAGCGCGGTGACATTATCAAAAATCGGATATGCCCCTTTGCACGCAAAACCACGTTGGTTGGTGGTGAGGGTTTGGTAGGTGCGGCGCATCGGGTTTTGCATGGAATCGAGAATTTTGGCCAGCTGAAAACACGCAAAACGCTTGGCGTTAAAATAAGATTGGCGATCGGAACGATCAAGCCCGTGAATCGTATCCATCGTCACGCGCCATAAGTCATGCGTGGCTTGGTTGGCGTGATAGAGCGTTTCGGTCAGGCGTAGCAGAGCTTTGCCGTAATCGGTTTTGGCATCGATGTTAAAATGCGCGAGCTGATCTTTGGCCAAGGCCTCTGGTGTGTCCAGTTCGGTGGTGTTGCGTAGCGGGCTGATTTCGCGCATGTTGCGCTCGGCAGGGGTTTCGCGAGGGATGGTGCGAAGGGCGGCGTGGCTCATATTTTTGCTCCTAAAAAAGTTTTTTCATTTATAGCAGGCTTGCGCGCATTGTATAGCGTCAAGTGGCGTGTTATAAACGGCTAAGAAATGTCATCCCGCACGTGTTGCGGGATCTCCATCCTATAGCACCAGACCCCGCAATTAATGCGGGGTGACAAATGAGCAAGAGGAACATGCAGTGAAACATCATTATCTAGTCACCGGCGGCGCAGGGTTTATTGGCTCACATCTGTGCGATGCGCTGATAGCGACGGGCGCTCATGTTACGGTGGTCGATAATTTATCGACGGGGCACCGCCATCAAGTGCCAAGCGGTGTGGAGCTGGTGGAAGGCGATTGTGGCGATATTAATCTCATCGCGCCACTCATTAAAAAAGCCGATGGCGTGTTTCATTTGGCGGCAATTGCATCGGTGCAACAATCGCGGCAGGCGTGGGCGGCCACCAGCAAAACCAATCAATTCGCAACGATTACGTTGCTTGAGGCGATTGAAAAATCGGAGCGAAAAACCCCTTTCGTCTATGCGTCATCCGCAGCAGTCTATGGCGACCCTGATGTGAGTAAAATGCCGCTGAACGAATCCACGATCATCACACCGCTCACCCCTTACGGCGCGGACAAAGCCGGATGCGAATTGCATGCGCGGGTGGCGCGCCATGTGTTTGGCATCCCAACGCTAGGGCTTCGTTTTTTCAATGTCTATGGCCCTCGCCAAGACCCTTCTTCGCCTTATTCGGGGGTGATCTCGATCTTTGCTAATCGTATTCCCAAAAGCGAGGCGATTACCATCTTTGGCGATGGTTCGCAAACGCGCGATTTTGTCTATGTTGCGGATGTGATTGCGCATCTGATGGCGGGGATGAAAACATTGAATGACGGTGCGATGCCAGAGCAAATTGCATTGAATGTTTGTACTGGAATCGAAACCTCGGTGTTGCAATTGGCGCACATAATCGCGAAGCTTAGTGG
>JAKFUW010000254.1 GCA_021732545.1 Alphaproteobacteria bacterium
ATATTGCCTTTCGCCATCAGCACGCTGCGGTGAATGATGTTTTCCAGTTCGCGCACATTGCCTGGCCAGGCATAGAAGCGCATTTTTTTCAGCGCACCTTCGCTCATGGCGCGCACCGCCACGCCATTGGCTTTGGAATATTTATCGATGAAAAACGTGGCGAGTGGTTCAATATCATCGAGCCTATCGCTAAGTTTTGGCAGATTTAAATTAATCACGTTCAAACGGAAATATAAATCTTCGCGAAAATGACCTTTGGCAACGTAAGCTTCCAGATCGCGGTTGCTGGTTGCCAGAATGCGGATATTGACTTTAACGGGCTTGTTGCTGCCGATGCGAACAATCTCACGCTCTTGAATGGCGCGCAGCAATTTCGATTGCAGATGCAAATCCATCTCGCTGATTTCATCGAGCAATAATGTGCCGTTGGTGGCTTCTTCAAACTTACCGATGCGGCGCGAAATGGCTCCGGTAAAGGCGCCTTTTTCATGGCCGAATAATTCGGATTCCAGCAGATTTTCAGGAATCGCTGCGCAGTTGAGCGAAATAAAGGGCTTGGTCGCGCGGTTGCTTTTTTTGTGAATATAACGCGCAATCACTTCCTTGCCGGTTCCCGATTCGCCGGTGATCAACACGCTGGCATCTGATTGCGCGATTTGGTCGGCGATGCTGAGCACCTGACGCATGGCGCTGGAGCCGTGAATCACCGAGTGGGTTTCTTCGCTGATGGCCTCGAGCACGGCGGCAATTAATTCATGATCAGGGGGCAGGGGAACATATTCTTTCGCGCCGGCTTTGATAGCTTTGACCGCCGCCGCCGAATCGGCATGAACGCCGCACGCCACAATGGGGATCACGATGCGTTCGCTGGCGAGCAGCGCCACTAACCTTGCGATGTCTTCATGCACTTCAATCATGACTAAATCAGCGCCTTGACCATCGCACAGCATGGCGAATGCGCCATCGATATCGGAGACTAGCGATACTTTGGCACCTCGGTCGCGGGCAATTTTGCTGGCGGTTCCGAGTTGTCCGTCTAAATCGCCGATGATGAGTAGTCGCATAAGTGTAGTCTCCAGTCGTCAGTCTCTAGTTACCAGAAGCCCATAACCCATTCTTACTGAAGACTGGCAACTGGTAACTGGCAACTTATTTATCTGCTTTTATAATCTCCGTCATGGTTACACCAATTCGGTCTTCCACTACAACCACTTCACCGCGTGCAACCAGTCGGTTATTCACATAAATATCGATCGGTTCGCCCACTTTGCGTTCCAACTCGATGACCGCGCCGCGCCCCAGCTTCAAAAGCTGGCTCACTTGCATGGTGGTTTTGCCCAAAACAACCGAGACGTTGACCGGAATATCACTCACCGCTTCGAGTGTGATATTGCCGCCATCGCTGTCGGTTAATGCGTTTGCGATATCAATCATAGTTCTTCCCCTTTTTCTTCATTAGCGTTCTTGTTGGTTTCTTCGTAGTTGGCGTCCGTTATCGTTGCTTTTTCAGCGATCGCGCAGAAATCCACATCGCGCAATTTGGTTTCAATCTGGTGCCATAATCTATCCAGCTTGCGCTCGGCCAGACCATCTTGCCACTCCAGCTTGCCTTCGCTTGTTTCCATGCTGCTATCGCCATGCAGCACCAGCTCGCATTCCACATCGGCTTGATCAAGCGCGTGCTGCAAATGCTGCGAAATAATGGGTTGAATATCGGGGTGGATGGTGAGGATAATTTTGGGCTGGCGCACCAACACGCCCAAGCACTCATTGATCATGGCTTCCACCGCTGCATGCGGCACCGCATTCATCGCGTCGCCAGCTACTTTGCGGCCCACCAGCATCACCAGTTGGCACAGTTCCTCGCATTGCATTTTCAGCAAAGCCTGATGGCGCACCGCCACATCAATTGCTTGCTTGGTGAGCTGTTTCACACACGTTTCAACCGCCACATCGCGCTGCGCCTCCAACGTGTTTGCCTGCGCCAACCCTTCAGCAATTCCGGCTTGCCTGCCTTCTTCAAATGCTGTCTTTTTCGCGTTGTTCACTTCGCTTTCCGAAAAGGTTGGCGCAGGCGGAGGTAAGGGCGTTTCCATGGTTGCAGCCGATGGTTCGGCCATCATCGCCACCACCCTGGAGGGATTGCGGAAATCTTGCAGGCCTGAAAAATCGTAGCGCTGAATGTTCATCATAAGACGTCTCTTTTTTTCCAAGAAAGTGTCATGCCGCATTTATTGCGGCGTCTCCATCTGGCTTGTGGGAGACCCCGCAACACGTGCGGGGTGACAGTATTAAAAAAGCCATGAGCGTTTGCTGTCATCGTATGTCTCATCTAGTACACCAGTTGATCTTCGCCGTTCGCATCGGCAATCACAATATCACCTTTGGACGCCATATCTTTGGCGATGTTCACAATATACATCTGCGACTCATCCACATCTTTCAGGCGTACAGGTCCCATGGCTTCCATATCTTCTTTGAGGATTTTAGAAGCACGCTCAGACATGTTCGAGAAAAACAGATCTTTGATAGCTTCCGAGGAGCCTTTGAGTGCGGTACCGAGTTTGTCTTTGTCGATGGCGCGAAGTAGTGTCTGGATACCTGAAGGATCGATTTTGATAAGATCCTCGAAGGTGAACATAAGCGAGCGAATCCGTTCGGCAGAAGCCTCGGCGCGTTGCTCGAGCATGCCCATAAATCTGGTTTCGTTGTCGCGGTTGAAGTTGTTGAAAATCTCGGCCATAAGCTCGTGGCTGTCGCGGCGCTGGGTTTTGGCAAGGTTGCTCATAAACTCCACACGCAGGGTTTTCTCGATGCCATCGAGCACTTCTTTTTTTACCGCTTCCATGCTCAGCATCCGCATCATCACTTCCATGGTGAGTTCTTCGGGGAATTCGCACAACACGCGCGCCGCATGATCGGGACGCACTTTGGATAAGACCAATGCAATGGTTTGCGGATATTCGTTCTTCAAGAACGTCGCCAGAATTTCTTCGTTCACATTGCCCAATTTATCCCATGTGGTGCGGCCAGCGGGGCCACGGATATCTTCCATGATGGAATCGACTTTTTCTTTGCCAAGCGCTTTGAGCAACAAGCGCTCAGTGCTATCGTAAGTGCCAACCAGCACGCCCGCTGCCGACATGGACTCCACAAATTCCACAAACAAACGCTCAACCGTTTCAGCGCTGACTTGCCCCAGATTTGACATGGTGTTGGAGATTTCCTTGATCTCATCTTCTTCCATCATGTTGAAGATTTTGACCGCCTGATCCTCATCAACCGACATCAGCAGAATCGCGCTTTTTTCGATGCCCGTGAGTTTGCGATAATCTTCGCTTTTGCTAGCAGGAACTTGTGCCATAATGTTTTTCCTAATGTCGGTTTCTTATTCCCTCCCCATTCAGGGG
>JAKFUW010000238.1 GCA_021732545.1 Alphaproteobacteria bacterium
GTTTCGTGCAGCAATTCAGGTGTGCTTTGGCGGCGCAAAATATCCTCAGGCTTAAGCTGGCCCAAGGGTTCTGGGGCCGCGGGGCGCTGGAACACATCTTCGGGGGCAGCCAAAGCGGGAGTGGCGCTGAGCATGAACGCCGCGCACAATGGCAGTGCAAGGCGGCTACGGTACAAGCTGGTCATGGGCAACGTCTTTGCTAACAGGTTGCGCAGTAAAATCGGGGGTGTAGCTGGAAAAAAGATAGATGGCAGCGGCAACACCAACCACCACGGCCAGCGCAACGATTCGCTTGATAAGACGCAAAGAAGAGGAGGGCTTGGACATGGATGAATATTTTTCCGAATTTTTGCTTGGTGTTTAATCGTGATATTGTCATTATGTACGCTGTCACTTTTAAAATAGCAATCACAACCCTGAATTATCCCATGGAATCTGACGAAACACTCACCCAAGCCAAAGCGGCGCAACCAACAAGCGCCGTGTTGCCCGAAGATCTGGCAAGAATCCGTGCATGGCATCAACCCATTGTGTTGATTGGCCTGATGGGGGCTGGAAAATCGACGGTGGGGCGCAGGCTGGCACGCGCAACCCAACGCCAATTTGTCGATTCGGATGAGGAAATTGAACAGGCGGCCGCGTGCAGTATTTCCGATATTTTCGCCATTCATGGCGAGCCGATTTTTCGCGATTTAGAACAACGGGTGATTTTTCGGCTGATGGAAAAAAGCGAGCGCGTGCTGGCCACGGGTGGCGGTGCGTGGATGCAGCCGGATATTCGCGCGCGGATTAAAGAGCGCGCGCTGTCGGTGTGGCTCAAGGCCGATCTGGATGTGCTGGTGGATAGGGTGGAGCGCCGCAACCACCGCCCGCTGCTTGAAAGCGGCGATAAACGCACCATCCTAAACACGTTGATGCATGACCGCTATCCTATCTATTCGCAAGCCGATATCACCATTGAAAGCGGCGATGGCCCGCACGATGATGTGGTGGAAAAAGTGTTGCTCGCGGTGAGCGATTATGTGAAGCAAGCGACGTGACATGATAAATACCTATCGTCATTGCGAGGAGCATTCAGCGACGAAGCAATCCATGGATCGCCACGCAAGGATGTTATCCTTGCTCGCGATGACGAGGAGACAGTTGTGATAACACACAAAACAGTCACCGTTGAATTAGGCGAGCGCGCTTATGACATCCACATTGGCGCGGGGTTGCTAAACCATGCGGGGCAGATGCTCGCAAAAGCCCTAAGTGGCACGCGCGTGATTATCGTCGCCGATGCCACAGTCGCAGCACTCTATGCCGCGCCGTTGGAGGCTTCTCTTGCCGCAGCAGGGTTCGCTCATCAGCGCATTGAGGTGCCAGCGGGCGAGGGCAGCAAGTCGTTTGCTACGCTCGAATGGCTGATGAATTCCCTGATGGCGCTCGCGCCTGATCGCCACACCACGCTCATCGCATTAGGCGGCGGGGTGATCGGCGATTTATGCGGCTTTGCGGCGAGCATCTTGCTGCGCGGGGTGGCGTTTGTGCAAATCCCCACCACCTTGCTCGCGCAGGTGGATAGTTCAGTGGGTGGCAAAACCGGCATCAATTTATCCTATGGTAAAAATCTGGTTGGCAGTTTTTATCAGCCCCGCATGGTGCTGATTGATACCGCAACGCTGGCCACGCTGCCGCTGCGTGAGCGCCGCGCAGGATATGCCGAAATTTTTAAATATGCGCTGATTGCCGATGCGGTTTTTTATGAGTGGTTGCAAGCCAACGGCGCGAAAGTGCTGGATGGTGATGATGCGGCGCTCACGCATGCCATTGAAACCAGTTGCCGCCACAAGGCCGCCATTGTGGCTGCCGATGAACGCGAAGGCGGCGTGCGTGCATTGCTGAATTTGGGGCACACTTTTGGCCATGCGCTGGAAGCCCAGATGGGGTTCTCATCGCAGCTGTTGCATGGCGAGGCAGTGGCGATTGGCATGGTGCTGGCCGCGCGGCTTTCCAACGATTTAGGGCTGTGCGACGAATCGGTGGAAACCCATATCCGCAATCATTTACATGCGCTTGGGATGCCGACTAGCCCGCGTGATATTGCGCCGGACTGGAACGTGGATGCGCTGTGCGATCATTTTAAATCGGATAAAAAAACGCAAAGTAATAAACTGACATTTATCGCTTTAAAGTCGATAGGCCACGGCGTGGTGGTAAAAGATGTCCCGCCCGATGTGGCGCGGCGCGTGGTGGCGGATGCGGTCTAATGTCCATCTATATCGAATTTGTCCAACGTGGCCGCTATGTGAAAGTCACCGCGATCGATAGCGACAGCGGGGTGGAGGCCAGCATCGTCGGTGACCCTAACGCCGGGCGTGAGGCGCTGTCCAAACTGGCGGTGAAAAAGCTGGAAATGGTGAAGAAAAAGAAGAAGTAGTCGCCAGTCGCCAGTTGCCAGTTGTATATTCTGGAGACTGGCCACTGACGACAGACGGCTTTTTTCCAAAAAAACGCTTTCCTTAACGAAAATGACACACTAAATTAACCTTTGTTAAACTTTTAGCTATTATACTTAAACTTAATTACCTAAAGTTTTAACCATTGCAGATTGGCTGTTGCGCCCCACACCACAGCGCCCCAACACGCGAACATGATAGAGATAAAAGGGAGTAGGGGATATGGCTGAAAAAACACTCAATGAGTTAGTAGCGGAATACTCTTCAGCATTTCAAACTTATAGTACCAAAAGGGATGCTCCAGGTCAGTCTGCGAGCGATCATCTGGCAAGTGAAAATGCCTTAAGAACGGCACTTTATGCCCTTGGACATCAGTTGACCCAAACTCCCAATGCACAAATAGCTTTAAGCAGTGCAGTATCAGCTTTGAACACACAAGGGCAAGCAGCCTTTAATGCATCATTAACAGATAAGGTAATTTTAAATGCCAAAAAAAATGCTACTAATTTTGAAGGTATTAAACCTCTTGTAGATGCTTTTTTTGAAAACGCAGTCGCAACAAAAACTAATGCCCCCGCCGCACCAGCCGTTCCCGCGCTTCCCGCAGCCCCAGCAGTAGGAGTAGCAGCAGCAGCAGCCAAGCCAGTACCTGGTGCAGCAGGAACAGGCTTAACAGATCAAGAGCTAGCTTCGGCTGCAAGAACTGAGGCTGTTCTCAAGACAAATTTTGCTAAAGCTGAACTTAAAAGCGCGTTAAAAGAATTTTCAGATCTTAGGCCAGTACAAGGCGCTCCAGCTCCGGATGCTGAAAAAGTGGTAGACGCTGTAAAAAAAGCAGTTGAGGCTGGAGTGCCTCAGCAAGATATTACGGATAGATTTAGCACTTTAAATCCCACACAGAGACAATTAATTGCCGCAGAGCTAGATAGGATTAAAATACCTGGTGTGGGCGCAGCTGCTCCTGCG
>JAKFUW010000165.1 GCA_021732545.1 Alphaproteobacteria bacterium
AGGGTTTGATCCACGCAAGCAATGTCCACATCCAACTCCACCAGCACTACTTTATTCAGCCCGATGATTTGCCGCATACTCATACGCACTTTCTGTAAGCTTTTCAACTGTGTTTCTACATGAATTTCATCGTCGAGCCTCGCTGCACCTTTAAAGCGCAGATTACAGGCCGAAACCACGAATCCGATACCATGAGTTTCCCACAGCTTGGCTTGATGAATGCCCAGCGCACGCAGCGCATCGGAGCGCGCACGTTCGGCAAATTTGAGGTAATTGGCATAATAAACCACGCCGCCCGCATCGGTATCTTCATAATAGACGCGGTAATGTGCGTGGTGGGTGGTGCCTAAAAATTCACTCATCGTCGGCCAATAAATCCAACTGATTGATGGCCAGATTTTTAGGCGGCTTAATTTCAAAATGCTGATAGGCGGTCAGCGTCATCATCCGTCCGCGCGGGGTGCGTGCGATAAATCCTTGCTGAATCAAAAACGGCTCGATGGTTTCCTCCAGCGTGTCGCGCTGCTCGGATAGCCCCGCTGCAATGGTTTCAATGCCGACGGGGCCACCGCCATAATGATCGCTGATAAACATCATGTAGCGACGATCCGATCCATCCAGCCCCAACCTATCCACCTCAAGGCGTAACAACGCGGCATCGGCCTGTTCGCGGTTGATGGTGTTTTTGCCTTCGGCCTGTGCAAAATCGCGCACGCGTTTAAGCAGCCGTACTGCAATGCGTGGTGTGCCGCGCGAACGCCGTGCAATCTCATCGGCACCATCGTCACTGAGCGTAATAGTGAGCAACGTTGCGGCGCGCAAGATGACGCTTCGTAATTCTTCCAGCGAATAAAATTGCAGCTTCACGGGAATGCCAAAACGATCGCGCAATGGGTTGGATAATAATCCGATGCGAGTGGTAGCACCCACCAGCGTAAATTGCGGCAGATCAATCCGCACGGTGCGCGCTGCAGGCCCTTCACCGATGATGAGATCGAGCTTGAAATCCTCCATCGCTGGATAAAGCACTTCTTCCACCGCAGCATTCAGGCGATGAATTTCGTCGATAAACAACACATCGCCTTTGGATAAGTTAGTGAGAATCGCCGCCAGATCGCCTGCTTTGGTCAGCAGCGGCCCCGAGGTCACGCGGATATTCACCGCGAGTTCCCGCGCGATGATATGTGCGAGCGTGGTTTTACCAAGGCCGGGCGGGCCATAAAGCAGCGTGTGGTCGAGCGCGTCGCCACGCACCAGCGCCGCCTTGATAAAGATGCTTAAATTCTCGCACGACTGGCTTTGCCCTGTAAAATCTTTCAGCAACAAGGGGCGCAGTGTGTGCTCGATAGTGTCTTCGTCTTGGGCGTGTGGTGCGGTCATCGTCATGTTATATTATCCCGTTCAAAGCGCGTCTTTGCGAGGCGCGCAAAGCGCAACGAAGCAATCCATGGATTGCCGCGCATGGTTTCCACCCATGCTCGCAATGACGAATCTAAATAGAGGCGCAGATTCGTCATCCTGCCAACTCTTTCAAGCCAGAAACAATCAACATATCAAGCGAGGATTCGGGTTCGCGTTGCATGATACGTGCTACTGCGCTGAACGCATCCACGCGCGCATAACCTAAATTCACCAAGGCTGATACTGCATCTTCATTCACACCCCCAACGGCAGGCGTTTTACCAGGCGACGCAAAGCTGTGAATGCTGGCAGAAGTCGGCAATTTACCAACTTTGTTTTTGAGTTCGGTCACAATGCGCTCGGCGAGTTTTGGCCCCACTCCGCTCACCGTGGTGAGCTGTTTTTTATCTTGAGCAGCGATGATGGTGGTCAGCGGGTCGGGTGCGAACACGCCCAAAATGTTCAGCGCCATCCGCACGCCCACGCCTTGCACGGTGGTGAGCAAGCGAAACCAATCGCGCTCGGCAGAGTTTGGAAAACCATAGAGATGAATGTGATCTTCGCGCACATGGGTTTCAATCAACAGCTCCACCGCCGATCCAATTTCACCACATTGCGCGAGCGTGCGCGATGACGCAAATACCAAATAACCCACGCCACCCACATCGATAATCAGATGGTCGTCGTCGTGGCTATCCACACGTCCTTTGAGTTTTCCGATCATATTATCTTTTACCTCTCTTATTTCGTCATCGCGAGGAACTGCGAGCATAGCGAAGCAGGACGTGGCGATCCATAGTGATTCATGCGCTGGATTGCCACGCATTTTTTTGTAAAAATGCTCGCAATGACGGACAGTGGTGGACAATCATGCGGCTAATTCCTTTTGCGGGTGGTTGGCGTGACAAATGGCGATTGCCAGCGCATCGAGTGCATCCGCGCCATGCGTGTCAAGCTCGGCACGCGCTTGTGGCAGCAAGGTTTTGACCATCATCGCCACTTTCGATTTCTCAGCGCGCCCCACACCGGTGATGGTTTTTTTCACCAGCAGCGCGGCATATTCCGCCACGGGCAATCCCGCAATCGAAAGCGAGAGCATCAGCGCACCACGTGCTTGGCCGAGCTTCAACGTCGATGACCCATTAGCCGTCACAAACGTTTCTTCGATGGCCGCGCCATGCGGTTGATGTTGCGCGATCACGCGCTGCACGCCTTCATGCAATATCAGCAATCGCTTAGGCATTGGCAACTTCACATCGGGAGCGATGGTGCCACATGCTATAAAACCAAGCGTGTTATTGTGCAAACGAATCACACCCCACCCGGTTTTTTGCAAACCAGGATCAATCCCTAAAATGATGATCGGTTGATTCATGTTGCGAGCTTACGTTTTGGATCGCAAAATACCAATCACTAAATGTTATTTATGCAGTGGTAATTGATAGGTGAGCCAGCCCGCTTTGTGATGCGCGCCGAGTTTTTCATAGAAGGCAATGGAGGGCGTGTTCCAATCGAGCACTTGCCATTCCACGCAGCCACAACCTTCGTTTTTGGCTTTCTCAATCACGTGATTTATCAGGCCTTGGCCGATACCGTGCCCGCGAAATTGCGGACGCACATAGAGATCTTCGATATAGATGCCGCGCCGCCCTAAAAAAGTGGAAAAATTATAGAAGCTCAAAATAAAACCGGCAAGAGCCCCTTCCACATGCGCCATAAAACAAAAACACACAGGATTTTCGCCAAATAATTCGCGCGTAAAATGGGTAGGGTCGATGTTGACCTGACCCAGCAATTTTTCGTAATCGGCCAGTTCGCGAATAAGCGAAATGATATCGCCAACATCATCCGCAGCAGCTTGCCTGATGGACGCGGTCATGCGCTGAGTTTCTGCATCACCGATTAATCCATCTCAAAGTTGGCGATTACTTCTTGCACATCGTCATTATCTTCGAGCACATCAATCAATTTCAGTAGCGTGTGTGCGTTGGCT
>JAKFUW010000178.1 GCA_021732545.1 Alphaproteobacteria bacterium
AGCGTACTTTTGGGTACGTGAGCAGCGGCGCACAAATAATCGGTATTTGCAGCAAGGCCTAGTAGAATTAGCGTGAGTAAAATTCCACCACCAGATTAGGTTCCATCTGCACCGGATACGGAATATCGGTGAATTTGGGGATGCGCACAAAGCGGCATTTAAACGTCGCCATATCCATATCGAGATAATCGGGCACTTCGCGCTCGGGGTTTTGGAGGGTTTCCAGCACCATCGGAATCTGGCGTGAGGCTTCTTTGATATCAATCACATCGCCTTCCTTCACCTGATAGCTTGAGATTTTCACTTTTTTGCCATTCACGCGCACATGGCCGTGATTGACAAACTGGCGTGCCGCAAACGGGGTTGGCACCACGCACATACGATACACCACCGCGTCCAGGCGGCGCTCGAGCAATCCGACCAGATTCTCAGACGTATCGCCTTTGAGGCGCACGGCTTCCTGATAGATTTTGCGAAACTGGCGCTCTGAAATGTTGGCGTAATATTTTTTCAGCTTTTGTTTGGCCAGCAACTGCGTTCCAAAATCCGATAATTTGGATTTGCGCCCCTGACCATGCTGGCCCGGGCCATAGGTGCGGCGGTTGACGGGGTCTTTACCGCGACCCCACAGGCTTTCGCCGATGCGGCGCGAGATTTTGTATTTTACCGAATGACGTTTGGTCATGTGTTTAGTCCTTTTTTGTACGTTGACTGCAAATGGCGAAGATTCACCTGTTTCCTCAGCATGTTATTCTATACGATGACGGGCAGGGAAACGCTAATCCGTCAAAGGACGGTCTTTATATCCCGAATCGATTGATTGTCAATGGGAAAAGGGGCGAGGGATGAGGGGCGAGTACTCGCTTTCGCGAGCGAGCGTAGCAAGCGACGCGATCTCATCAACGAGACTGCTTCGTCGAACCCTGTTCTCCTCGCAGAAGCGTTTGGAAATGAAGAGGTGCTAGCAGGCTGTCATCCTGCGGGCGGCAACGCCGCAGCGCAGGAGCTCATGCCACAGATGCTGCGCTCTCGCTTAAGCGAGCCGCAGCATGACAACGTCAAAAATTGTCACCCCGCCCTATGACGGGGTCTGGTGAGGCCAGCGCACAAAGAACCAGACCCCGTGACACACACTTCGTGTGTCGCACGGGGTGACAGCCGTTAAAAAACATGAAAATCCGCTTATGTGCCAAGCGCTTGCCCAGGTGCAGCCAAACGCTGCGTGCCTGCAATGGTGCCGGCATCCACCATGGTAGGGGGGCCACCCAGATGCGCTTGTAGCGCCATCGCCTCTTTCATCGGCGCATCGCGTGGGTCAACCATCGCATTGTTGTTTTCTAGAAACTTCAGCTGAGCTTCCCTTTGCGCGGCCGCTATTGCCTCGGCATCCGCCTCAGGCAGCCGTGTTATCTGAGGTTGCGCAAAATGGCTATAAAGGCCTGCACCCGCTGCGGCACCCAGTCCGAGCGTTAATACTGGCGCACTGCGGATACTTTTTGCAAGCACGTTAGAAGGCTTCAGACTCTCCATAAATCCTTTACGCACACCACGTGTGCCATATTCCACTTCAAATGCAGCTTTGTCGAATGCATCGCCTATTTTTCCAAGATCACCGCTCAAAGTACGATTAGTTGGATTAGTAGAATTCCAATGAGAAGAAAAAGGATTTAATTTAGCCCAGAAATTGGCCATGATCTATCCCCCCCTACACCCGTGCACCAGCTGATTGCGCAGCAGCCATCTGGTTTGCGGCCACTTCAAAGGCAACGCCTTGCGAGGTGCCAGGAGCCGCTTCAATCTTGGATTCTGCCTTATTCATCGTTGGCAGTGCATCGCTCGTGCGGCTTTGCGCTTTTTGTATTTCTCTCTCAGCCCATGCGCCATCGGCACCTTGGGTCATATCCACGGCATTCTTGCGAGCGAGCGCGGCGTCGATTGCTTTGGGTTTTTGCGCTTCCATCTGCGCCATCATCGCTTGACGTACCAGATTATTGCTATCAATAATCCCTTGCGCTTCTGCCCTGCGGGTATCCATCTCCGCACCGCGCGCGCCCATCAGGCGGTTCATTTCCATATCATAGGCTTGTTGCTGGGCGTTTATTAACGTACCACGGCCATGTTCGGCATTGCCTTTGGCGGCACCATCCAGAAAACCAAGACCACCACCGATCAACGCAAGAGATTGCCCCACTAAAAATGAAAAACCAGTCGCAACAGAGGTTACTGCAGCTGCCACACCGGCTCCAATCGCAACGTTACTGAGAACTGCTTTTCCTGCTTCGTTCGCAGCAACACCACCCAGCCAATTAAACCCCAAATAGCCATTAGCGAACGTTATTCCACTCAAACCTGAATAGGCATATGCTCCTAATACTCCAACCAACGCGGTTACTAATACTGTTCCAACAAGCCCCCATGTAATCGCGCCCTTGGCTGCACCCACAGCGCCCCCTGCGATTTGACTGCGAGCGTTAGCACCTGAGTCGAATGATTCGTTTTTGTCTGCCATAAAATCCTCGTCTTTTTGCCCCATCTTTTTATCAATGGGCTTATTACCACTTAAGGCCATACTAACACAGGATTTCAACGACAAACATGAAGCTTTTGTGACATTTGCCATGGCGTTAAAACGCCTTGGCATCCCCGAAGTTAGTAAGGCTTAAGGCGCAAAAGCCTTAGCCGCACTTACTGTCGGGGATCTCGTGAGGCTTGTTTCCCCTCACCCTTCCCTCTCCCAATGGGAGAGGGTAAGTGCCCGTCATCCCGAACGCGAAAGCGGAGGGATCTCCATGATTAAGCTGAGATTGCTTCTCTTTCACTCCCCCCTTGAGGGGGAGTCAAAACGCGCTTGCGTTTTGGTGGGGGGTAAAAATGCACGTTGTTCATTATCCCCCCACGGAACTGACTGCGCTTTAGCTTGTCAGTTCCCGCTCCCCCTCAAGGGGGGAGCAAAGAATTCAGCCCCGCTCGCTCAAGCACCGGATAATCCCCCGCAACGTCCGCACCTCCTGATCGGATGGGTTACAGCGCGCGAGCAACGTCTGAATATGCTGCCACATCAGCGGTTTTTTCTCAGGCACGCGCCAAAAGTTGCGGCTATCCAGCTCGCCTTCAAGCTGATCGAACATACCTTTAATATCCTGCTTCGTTGCCATCTCTGGTAACTGACAACTGGCAACTGGCGACTGGCAACTCACAAATAACTCATAGCACACCACCCCCACCGCCATCCCGATATTGAGTGACGGATATTCCGCGCCGACCGGAATATGTAGCAAACTATCGGCCAGTGCCAGATCGTCATTTTCCAAACCCGTTCGCTCAGGCCCAAACAGAATGCCTGCGTGCGGGCCAATTGATGC
>JAKFUW010000179.1 GCA_021732545.1 Alphaproteobacteria bacterium
AAATAGCCCGATGGCCGCTTGAGAGGTTCGATCATCACGATGTAATCGCTGCGTTCGCCAGCGCTATTGGAAATTTCAAAAATCAGGTTTTCTTTGCGCCCTAACGACAAAGCCGAATAGAGTTTATCAAGGTGGATTTTATCAACATGGGCACTTTCGAATAATTCATCAATCGCCAGCGTTTGGTGGCGGCTGAAATTTGGGAACATGCGGCGCGTGCCATCATTGGCATAAATAATGGTGCCATCGCTTTTGAGGAAAATACAAAAGTTGGAACCAAGCGCCGCAGCAGCCGAAAACAATAAATTTTCAAATTCAGTGGCTAACATCTGGTCGTTATGTTCTTGTCGGCGAAGCAAAGTATAAATGGCAATGGCGCACACCACGGCCATGATGAGAACGGTGGAAACCGAGTTACCGCCGAGTGATTCACGAAAGCTGGAGATCAGAAAAATAACAGCAACCGCGATGAGATACACAATCGATAGTTGACGAATGGGGCGCGAATAAGCGCGTGGCACAAAATCGGGAGTTACAAACTCATTCATACTGTCAGACATACGCATGACCACACTGTGTGATAATGCGATTGAAAAGGCAATGAGATTTTGTGTGTTAGCGTGCTTGCTCGGTGGAATTCGCGTCCCGTGTGGCTACGGCTTGCGCCCATAATTTGGAAGCATTCTTTTTCCACTCAGCCATATCAGCCTGCTGAATAGTGGCTCTTTGGTTAAGGTGAAGCTTGAGTTGTTCGGATGGGTTGAAAATGATGAGGACATCGTCTTCGAGTTGGAAGGGATTTATATTTAAAGAGTTACATAAATCTGTTGTTTTTTGGATAGGAGGGTACTGTTCTGTTAAATGATTTTTTATATTTTCTAAACATTCCAATCGTTTAGATTCTAAAGAATCTCTATCCTTAGCATCCTTAATTACTGCATCGGGTTTAAGCTGGACCGAGAGGGTGAAGCGCGGTGTGGACTTAGGGCTGGTTTGTTGAAGCCCTGAATCAAGTTTATCGCTCCATTGCCATCCTGGAATTGTGGAATTAATGATTTGTATTGTTAAGCGAGGATCAGGGGTGAGATCTAATATTGGTTCTTTTTTTTGCGGCAAAGCGCTTTCATGGCTATCAGGGTACTCTGTGCGGAATTTTTTTATTTCTTTAATTGTTTTATCGGGTGTTCCTGGCCAGATGGATCCTGTAAGGCTATAAAACTCATGGGCAAATTCTTCGCGCATAGCGGTTATTGTTTTTGCAATCTGTGCACGAACCTCTTCAATCGGCTTGTCAAAAATATCGTATGCCTTTTTAGGGCCATATGTGCCATCGGGTAACTCAACCCAATTCCCATCGATTAACGCTCCTCTCAGATCATCTCCGGCAGTTTCCCAAACCACATAATCTAGTTCTTGAGCCGTATCTTTAGGACTAGCTAAAAGTATTTCTTCTAGTTTTAAGCGAATCTCTAATAAGTCCTCTTGGCGCTTTATCACTGCATTGCCTAGCTTTTCTAATTCATCGGCTGATCCTGCTTTGCGAAGAATGTCTAGTTTTTTTCCTCTCGCCATACCGCGCAGATCATCCATAAAATCATGAAACTCTTGTTCAATTTCATTTGCTGGGCTTTCTTGAGGTAATCCTGTGCTACAGTTAATTTCTTTCGTTAGGTTAATCCATATTTTAGCGACTTCGCGTAGTTTTGAAGGCTCTAAAACAATGTGTTTAACAGGATCCCAATCGCGTAATAATTTTAAAATATCGGGCGGTATATATTGACTTAAAAAAGCGCCCCCAGCCTTAGTAAGCAGGTTGCGGCGTGATGGATCAAAGGGTTTCACTTCAATCATTGAGCGAGCAAAATCACTGATTTCATCAGCTATTCTTTGCCGCCATTTATCTGTAAATTCTTTAAAATCCATATGATTCTATTACCTGCATTAAGATGGAAGTAGTGTTAAGGTTTAATGAAGTTCACTAAATCCAAAGGCGCATCACGATTTCTTCAAATTGATGCCTTTGAGCTTATAGACATAGCCAATCACTTCGGCCACGGCTTTATAATAGGTCAGCGGGATTTCTTCGTCAATCTCGGCATGGTCATAGAGCAGGCGGGTGAGGGCGGGGTTGCGCATGATATACACTTTATTAGCTTCGGCTACTTCGCGGATGCGAAGCGCGACTTTATCCACGCCTTTGGCAATCACATGGGGAGCTCGCATAGTGGCCTGGTCATATTTGAGCGCGATGGCGTAATGGGTGGGGTTGGTGATCACCACATCGGCATTGGGGACATTTTCCATCATCCGTTTTTGCGCGCGATCGCGTCGTAGCTGGCGGATTCTTTGCTTAATCAGAGGGTCACCTTCTTGCTGCTTATATTCGTCTTTTTGGTCTTGTTTGCTCATGCGCAGATTTTTCAAAAATTCAAAGCGCTGATACATATAATCGGCAATCGCAATCAGGAAGACTACGGCGCAAACGGCAATCATAATATCGGTACTCACTTGTAAAATGAAGGCGAGCAAGTTTTGCATATCTTCATCGGGCAGCAACATCATGTGCGGCATGGTGGGGCGAATCATCGAAACCACAATGGCACCCACAATGATGATTTTGAGTAGCCCTTTGAGAAATTCCACAAAGTTTTTACGCGAGAATATTTTTGTAAACCCCTTAATCGGCGAAATTTTACTAAGCTTGGGCGCAAGCGGATCGGCAGATATTGAAAACGGATTTTGGATCAGGCTGGCTGCGAACACGGCGGCCACCGCCATCAGTGCAGGCACAATCATAATGAGCAGCATATCGCTCATTAAATCTTGCATCTCTATTAAAAAAGTTGGGCTATCCAAATCGATGTCTTCGGGCATTTCAATGTAGCGGCTCAGGCGATATTCAACCGACTCCATGATGCCCGGCAGCAATACGGTGATAAGAAAGGTGAGTGATAACAAAATGAAAAAACTACTTACCTCGCGCGAGGTTGCCACTTGCCCTTTTTTAAAGGCATCCTCTAGCCGTTTATGGGAGGGGTCTTCGGTTTTTTGCGACTCATCCTGATCGTCACCTGACATCGCATCACTCCGCAGGCACTAAAAATGCGGTGAATGAATCTTCAAAAAACTCGGCGTGATAGGTCATGATCGAAGACATCACCGCCATCAGCAAAAAGAACGCAGATGTAATTTGAATCGGCATCAACACAAAAAATACCTGCATGGCGGGCATCAGTCGCGCTAGCACACCCGAACCTAAATAAAACACCAACGCTAACACCAGATGCGGTGCAGAAAGCTGAATGGCAATCATAAAACTTTTCGACATGATCATCATCAGATGTTCAGATA
>JAKFUW010000137.1 GCA_021732545.1 Alphaproteobacteria bacterium
TGTGTATGCGCTATTGGCACCCGATGACGCAAGAAGTGGTGGATCAGGTTGCAGATTATCAGCCCGACACGATTATTTTATTACCGCTTTATCCGCAATTTTCAACCACAACCACAGGTTCTTCGGTTAAAGAATGGAAAAGGGCTGCCGATAAAAAACTAAAAAACATACCAACACATACTATCTGTTGTTATCCGACTCAAAGTAGCTGGATAACATCCGTGGTGTCTTTGATTAAAGCGTCTTATGAGACATCACCTGCGTTGCCGCGGATTCTATTTTCTGCACATGGCTTGCCAGAAAAAATCATTGCCAAAGGCGACCCTTATCAGTGGCAGGTGGAACAAACCACGCAAGCAATCGTTGCGCAGCTAGCAATAGATGGGCTCGATTATGTGAATTGTTACCAAAGCAGAGTGGGGCCTTTGAAGTGGATTGGGCCTTCAACCGAAGCAGAAATTGAACGGGCGGCACACGACAAAAAACCAATCCTGTTAGTGCCGATTGCATTTGTATCCGAACATTCTGAAACATTGGTAGAGCTTGATATTGAATATAAGGAATTGGCCGAACATCATGGCGCGAAAGACTATATTCGTGTGCCGACCGTTTCGATAGAGAATCATTTTATTGAGGCGCTTACTCAAATGTGTTTGAATATTCCAAACGATAAAACGCTATGCTCCGAGACACATCAGCGGATTTGCCCGAAAAAATTTGAACAATGCTCGATGAAACAGGCTTCTTAACGTATAAGGATCTTTATGACCTATGAAATTATTAAAAGCTTGCACATTATCAGTGTGATTGCATGGATGGCGGGGATGCTTTATTTGCCGCGTTTGTTTGTGTATCATGTGGCGGCACCTGTAGGCGGAGAATTGTCTGAAACACTTAAAATTATGGAGCGTAAATTATTGCGCTATATCATGAACCCCGCAATGATTGCGACGTGGGTGTTTGGCATGTGGTTAATGGTCATCATGCAAATGCATCAGGCGGGCTGGATGCATGGCAAATTATTGTTGGTGGTGCTGATGACGGGCGTCCATCAACTTTTCGCCTATCAGCGCAAACAATTTGCCAAAGATAAAAACACCCATTCGGCGCGCTATTATAAAATTATCAACGAAGTGCCAACATTGATGATGATCGCAATTGTCTTTTTGGTGGTGCTGAAACCTTTTTAATTGGAGGCGGTCTCAGCGGGTTTGTTGCGAGTAATGTTGTTGCTGTTTTGCTGATAGAGGCTATCAAAATCAATCGGGTCTAATTGTAGCGGAGGAAATCCACCATCGCGAGTGATATCGGCGATGACGCGGCGTGCAAATGGGAATAGCAAATAGGCGCAATCAACCAGCACCAAACGTTCGAGTGCCGCATCATCTGGAACGTCTGAAAATTCAAATAAACCGCTATAGGCAAGGTCGGTTAAAAATACGGTGTTTTTTTCGTGAATGGCGCGCGCGGCGATATGAATGGTCAGTTCAAACAAAGTTTCTTGTAAACGCTGTGCGTTCAAATCCACATTAATATCAATTCCCGGAGGCTCTTTAAGCGTGAGCAAACTTTGTGGCGCACGTGGATTTTCAAAGGACATGTCCTTGATATATTGGCCTTTGAGCTGAATTTTGATATTTGAAGTTGCGGTCGCTGTCATAAAAAATTCCTGCAAGTGATCGGTTATTTTCTTTTCTATAACAGAAGCCGCTAAAGACTCCCAAGAAAAAAATCACATTAAACCCGTATTACCGATTCACAAGCACCGATAATCACGCTAATCTGTTGCACAAATTAACAATAAGGCATCATCATTATGGGCGAAAACATACCCTTTGGCGATTTGATTGTATTTGGTGCAATCGCGCTGTTTATCATTTTGCGCTATCGCAGCGTGCTGGGTGAAAAAACCGGATTTGACGTATCGGCGCCTAAGCCTACAAAAACCGACGATACGATTATTTCTATTGCAACGGGAAAGCCGTTGAAAGACGATGCCACAAAAACAGAGCAAGACCCTCTTTTGCCTGCTCAAAACCAAGAGGCAGTAACAGCCCTTGGTAAAATGAATGAGCTGGATGCAACCTTTACCCCAAGCTATTTTATGACAGGCGCCAAAGCCGCGTATGAAATGGTGATTAAAGCCTTTAACGAGCATGACCGCGACACGCTGACCATGCTGCTAGACCCCGATGCCTATGAGTCTTTTGAGCAGGATATGCAAGAACAAGAAAAAAACAAAACCCGCGCCCACACCACGCTGGTGTCCATTAAATCAGCTGAAATTACCGAAGCGGAATTGAAAAAATCAACCGCCATGATTACGGTGTTGTTTACCGCAGAACAGGTGCAGGTGGTGCGTGATGAAGCGGGTGCGGTGATAGAATCAGGCGGCTCGGCATCAGAGGAAATTGTGGATGAATGGACCTTTGAGCGCGATCTAAAATCGAAAAATCCTAATTGGATGATTGTGGCGACATGATCAAAAAATTCACAAGTCTTGGTTTGTTGTTGCTGTGCGCGTGTCAGCCTGCGGGTCAAAAGCTCGATACGCTCCAATGGGATTCTGTGGCTTACGAGGATGTGCAAGGCTGGCAAAAAGATATGATTGAAGAGGCGCTGCCTGCCTTTGTGCGCTCATGTAAGGCTTCCTATAATTCGCGTAATGCTGCCGCAGCCGAATTGATTGATCCGCAAGCCTTGGCGCATGCGTGCGAACAAGCGCAGCAAACGTCGCGCGGTGATGCACGAGCGTTTTTTGAAGCCCATTTTGAACCCTATCAACTCAGCACGCCAGCGCGCGAAGAAGGCATGTTGACGGGCTATTATGTGCCACTGATTTTAGGGTCTTACACTCCCGATTCAACCTATAAATGGCCTGTATATGGCGTGCCGCCCGATTTGCAAGATCGCCGCCCGCATGATAGCCGTGCCCAGATTGATGCGGGTTCGCTCAAAAATAAGGCTCCGGTTGAGCTGTGGGTGAATGATCCGATCATGCTATTTTTCATGCAGATTCAAGGGTCGGGCCGCGCGCAATTACCTGATGGTTCGTTGGTGACGTTGCAATATGCGGGGCAAAATGGTCATCCTTACACGGCTATTGGGCGCACATTGGTAGAGCGCGGAGAATTAACATCGCAAGAAGTCTCGCTGCAAAGCATTCGCCAGTGGTTAATTGATCATCCAGCGCAAGCGCCAGAGGTGATGCAACAAAATGAGTCTTATGTGTTTTTCAAACGTAAACCCACCAGCGAGATGCCCCAAGGCGGCCAAGGTGTCAGCCTCACTGCCGAGCGTTCGCTTGCGGTTGATACGTCGCAAATTCCCTATGGA
>JAKFUW010000152.1 GCA_021732545.1 Alphaproteobacteria bacterium
ATGCATTTCCTTTTTGCGAAGTTACATTATTTTGTCTAGTTAATGCGATCTATTCAAGTTTATTTTTCCAATAGATACTGAAACAAGTTCTGCATGATAAAAGATCCTATTTATCTCCTTCACCTGCGCTGGGTATATATCTATCTGCTCCTGATTCCCCTTATTAACTGGGCGCATGTGCACACGCCATTATTTGAAATTTATGGTGGTGTGTGGTCGCCCATGTCCGTTATCACCGGCCTCGTTTTGGTATTCCGCGATTTTGCGCAGCGCGAGATTGGCCATTGGATATTTGTGCCGCTGCTGATTGGTGTGGCACTGTCTTATGGCATGGCGGGGCCGGAAATTGCACTGGCCAGTGGTGCAGCATTTTTGGTGAGCGAATTGGTGGATTGGTTAGTATTTACTTTCACCAAAAAACCACTTTCTACACGCATTCTCATCTCATCTATCGCAGGTGCGCCGGTCGATACCGCCGTGTTTTTGTTCGGCGCGAATATGATTGTGCCGGGTATTTTAGCGCCGAGCACCTTGATCACTTCCATCGCAAGTAAATTGTTGGGTGCGTATGTGGTGTATCGGATTGTGAAAGCAAGAGAGAATAAGGTGGCGGCATTATAAAAAGTTTACTGCCATGCCGAACTCGTTTCGGCATCTATTCGAAATGATCCTGAAACAAGTTCAGGATGACACATTAGTTTAAAAACTCGAAACCTACCCCCCAAATACCCGCGCAAAAATCGTATCCACTTGGCTTGTATGAAATGCGATATCAAACAGTGCGGTCAGCGCATCGGCATCGAGTGCGCGCGTCACGTCGGTGTCGGCTTTGAGTTCGGTTAAAAAATCGGCTCCCTGCTCCCACACTTTCATCGCGTTGCGCTGCACGAGCGCATACGCATCTTCGCGATTCACATTGTTTTGTGTGAGCGCGAGCAACACGCGCTGCGAGAAAATCAGGCCACCCAGCGCATCCATATTTTTCTGCATCCGCGCGGGGTACAGCACCAATTTTTCCATCATGCCGGTCAATCGGTGCAGCGCAAAATCGAGCGTGATGCACGCATCAGGTGCAATCATGCGCTCCACACTAGAGTGCGAAATATCGCGCTCATGCCACAGCGCCACATTCTCCATCGCAGGGGTTACGGCGCTGCGAACCATACGTGCGAGGCCGCACAAATTTTCGCTAAGCACAGGGTTGCGCTTGTGCGGCATGGCGCTGCTTCCCTTTTGGCCGGGCGAAAAATATTCCTCGGCTTCCAGCACTTCGGTGCGTTGCAGATGCCGAATCTCGGTCGCGATATTTTCAATGGAGCTGGCAATCACGCCGAGCGTAGCAAAGAACATCGCGTGGCGATCGCGCGGGATAATCTGGGTGGAAATTGGCTCCACCTCCAACCCCATTTTTTCCGCCACATAACTTTCTACCTCAGGTGAGATATGCGCGAACGTTCCCACCGCTCCCGAAATGGCACACGTAGCAATGTCGGCGCGCGCGGCCACAAGGCGCGTATGGTTGCGCTGCATTTCGGCATACCATCGCGCGAACTTTAAGCCCATTGTGGTGGGTTCCGCGTGGATGCCGTGGCTGCGCCCCACACACACCATCATTTTGGTTTCAAACGCCCGCGCTTTGAGCACTGCGAGTAACGTTGCCACATCATCCAGCAGAATATCTGACGCGCGCGCAAGCTGCACCGCAAGGCACGAATCGAGCACATCGGAGCTGGTCATGCCTTGGTGCATGAAGCGCGCTTCATCGCCGATGGTTTCCGCCAGATACGTTAAAAATGCGATGATATCGTGTTTGGTGGTCGCTTCAATTTCATCGATGCGCGCAATGGCTGCGGCATCAAATTCCTTCGGTGCGCGCTCCCAGATGGCGGCGGCCGCAGCGGCAGGCACCACGCCCAGCTTTGCCATGGCATCGCACGCATGCGCCTCCAGCTCAAACAGGATGCGAAACTTGGTGGCGGGCGACCAAATGGCCACCATGGGGGCGCGTGAATAACGAGGGATCATGGGATGAGTTGTAAAAGCGTGAGCTAAAATAGCAATGAAAAAAACTTAAGCGGAAATAGTGACGGGCGCTTTCTTGAGGCTGGTGTCATTGGCAGCGATGACGGCTGGTGAGGCTTTTGGATCATCAAGTGAGGCTGGTTGCCCGCCTGCTACCTGATCGCTCGTATTTGCGACTGCTTGCTTGGCTTCTGCCTGAGGATCGCCGCTGCGTGCAACCGCTTGCACTAAAAGCGGTTTATCATCCGAATGATGAATTGCTTTCGCAAAACCTTGCCGTTCTTTCTGATAAGCAAGCGCGATATCCGTCAGATATTGCAGATGCTGCGTTAACTGGATGCCCTGCTCCATCGCCGCACGCTGATCATTTTGTTTGTCAACCGCAAGCGTTGTAGCGACGACTGCATCATTCGTTACCACCGCGTTATAAAGTAAGGTTTTCGCCGCAATTTGAGCTTGATCTACAGCCGCGGGCTTGAGTAACGATGTGAGGTCAAGTGCAGCCACACCGCCTTCGGGCACGGTGCAATCTGAGCAATTTAGGCAACCACACCCATCATCATGTGTGCGCTTCAACAATTTATCAGCTGGTGCTTGAGCAACAGGAACTTCATTAGCACTTCCCTGAGCCATTGAGCCACGTTCAATATTAGGATCAAGAATCACAAATGCCACTTCTTTTGTGATACCCAATCTTCTTAAGTCTTGAATAAGTTCTGCCGATTCCCCAGAGTAACAACCAGAAGTTCCAACAACTGTGCTCCCATCGTCTAGTGTCCTGTTTCCGTAGCGACTCAAATCAGGGTGATACAGAATAGTATTGGGTTGGCGACCAGGTATTTTAGGAGTCGAAGGATCGCCCCATTGCCATAATCTCAGGCTAGGGCCATATCTATGGCCAACTTCTATACCTGCCATCGATATAGATCGCACTCGGGGGTCGGGGTGATTATCCAACTCACCAGCAAACGGTGTTCTTCCATCCAATTGATCTTCCTGGCCTTTACCACCGCCAGTTGCGCGATACACTCCCTCCACTATGCCTGTTGTGTTATTTAATAATATTAATGTACTACTATGTGCGTTATTACCAAATTCATCGGCTGCGACATAAACGGAATAGGTGATGCCACTTGCAAGCATTTGTTTGCGTATGTGCATCGGAGCAACGGGAACATTTCCTGGAGCTAAGTCAGCCCGTTTGTGGGGTTTTACTCCAGAGCCATCATAAGGCTTATAGCGCTTCAGCGCATCAGGGTCACCACCTGCACCACGATACATATCATCCAG
>JAKFUW010000028.1 GCA_021732545.1 Alphaproteobacteria bacterium
TACTGATGGAGCGACGGGCGTGGTGTTGCGGCCTGATCGTACGGTGTAATCTTGTTATGGTGATGTCAGCACAGCTGGTTCTTGCCACATGCGATCATATGTAATCATCGCATTCAGCATCACAATCCCCCCATCGAAATCACCGGCAAGGTGGATTTCCACATCGCGGGAGTGGTGGTGAACATATTCAGGAGTTTATAAGAGGCTGTTTTGCCACAGAACGCAAAGAATATGACTTCCCCCAGATTTTTCTTATTTTTAAAACAAATTCAGTCTATGATCTTCGCGATTATTATTTTTGCTTCAATGGAATAAAGCCAAGATTCAGACATGAATATTATATTTTCTTCATTCGCCCGATATATGATCCTGGGCACAGGCTTGGCGATTGGTTTGTCGTCTGCGGCGGGTGCGGTGGATGTGCCGATTATTCCCGGCTCAGCGGATGTGGGGCGTATCAAGCCGGAACAGAAATTACCCGTCATCGATCAAACGAAGGACGGTAAAATACAAATCCCCCCCTATGTTCCCACCGTTGAGATTCCCGAGGGTGCGAAGACCATTCAGTTTGAACTCAAACAGGTTCGGATTGAGGGTGCCACTGCTTTTACGCCAGATCAGCTGCGCGATGCCTATGCGCCTTATGTTGGCAAAACCATTGCCTTGGCTGATGCCTATGGGTTTGCCAGCGCAATCACGAAGCGTTACCGCGATGCAGGGTATTTTTTATCGCTGGCCTATATTGCGCCACAAAAAATTGGCAAGGGCGTGGTGACCATCACGGTGGTGGAGGGCTATGTAGACACAGTAAAGTTAGATGGCGAGGCGGAAAACCAATCAGTGATAAGGAAATATGTTGATCAGTTAAAAGCACAGAAACCACTAAAATCACAAGAGATGGAAAGTTTTTTGCTGCGCTTAAATGATCTGCCAGGATACGACTTCAGCGGGGTGCTCTCTGCACTGGAAGGTGGAGAAGAAGGCGCGGTAGAACTTATTTTAACCAACACGAAAAGATCGGGCAACGGTAGCTTTAATTTCGACAATAATGGCTCGCGGTTTTTAGGCCCACATCAGGCGGCACTGTCTTATTCAGATAGCCTATTTGCTCTCCAGCAGACATCCATTTCGGGCTTGGCAAGTGTGCCAACCGACGAATTAAACTATGTAACGCTCAACCATTCCATTGCGCTTGCACCGCGGTTCACCGCGCAGCTCACGGGTGCTTACACCAAAGCCAAGCCCGGCTATACGCTGGAGCCTTTGGATATTGAGAGCGAATCGAGCTTTCTGAGTGCCGCTTTGAATTATCAGTGGATTCGCCAGCGGCATGAAAATGCGTCCGTTTCATTGGCACTCGATGGCCGAAATAGTGCCACCGATATTTTAAATTCGCCGCTTTCGCGTGATGATATACGCAGCCTTCGCGCCACTGCCTCTTATGATGCAACCGACCGCTGGAACGGATATAATATTATTAGCGCAACGTTGAGCCAGGGGATTGATGGGCTGGGTTACAGCGCCAAAGGAGACCGCAACCTCTCGCGCGATGAAGCCGCACCGGATTTCACCAAAGCAGAATTATCGCTCACCCGCTTCCAAGGTATCAGCGAAAATTGGTCGCTGCTTGCAACCGCCGCCTTTCAGGGCGCATCCGGCCCGCTTTATTCGGCTGAAGAATTTGGTTATGGCGGGCAAACATTTGGGCGGGCGTTTGATTCATCAGAAATCTCTGGCGATCATGGTGCGGCGGGCGCACTTGAGCTACGCTATGGCGGGTGGAATGATTGGCAACCCGTCAGTCTTTTGCCCTATGCGTTTTATGATATCGGCACGGTATGGAATGACGACATCGCACAAGTCAAGCGTGAATCAGGCGCATCAGCTGGTTTTGGGATTCGTGCATCCTCAGACATGGGCATGTCAGGCAATATTGGCTTTGCCTTTCCGCTAACGCGTGATATTTCCACGCCTCTTTATGGTAAAAGCGCTGACGGCCCGCGTATTTTATTGCAAATTGGTCAGTCTTTTTAATGAATTTTTTATCTTATTGTGCCATATTAGGGCGTTATTTTTATATGAGATGTGTCTGAATGATTCAAAAAAATCATCGATTGCTAACGACTACCTGCCTGACAGCCGTGTTGCTGTGCGTGCCGTTTGCGGCCTCTGCCAATCCGCAAAATGGCGTGGTAGCCGCAGGGCAAGCAACCATTACGCAAGCGGCCGCCAAGCTCGATATTCATCAACAGAGCAACAAAGCGATCATCGACTGGCGCGGATTTGATATTGCGCCAGACGAGCATACCCAGTTTTACCAGCCAAATAGCAGCGCGATTGCGCTCAACCGCGTCAACAGCACCAGTGCCAGCCAGATTAATGGCAAGCTCACTGCCAACGGCAATGTCGTGATTGTGAACCAGAATGGCGTGATGTTCGGGCGCGGCGCACAGGTCGATGTCAACGGGCTGATTGCCACCACCGCCGATATTGATAACAACACATTCATGAACAACACCAAGCTGGCGTTCGACAAAAAAGGCAAGGCGGACGCAGCCATTATCAACGAGGGGCGCATCACCGTGAAGGATGCGGGTTTGGTCGGGTTTGTAGCACCCAACGTGGTGAATAACGGGGTGATTACCGCTAATCTTGGCCGTGTGCATCTGGCCTCGGGCGATACCGCAACGGTCGATCTCTATGGCGACGGGCTGATGTCGGTTGCGGTATCGGAGGAGGTGAAATCGCAGCTGGTTAGCAATAACGGCATGATTGAAGCCAATGGCGGAACCATTGCGCTGACCGCTGCCGCTGGCAAAGATATTGTCAATAGCTTGATTGTCGCAAAAGGCACATTAAGCGCGCAAAGCGTGGGCGTGAAAAACGGCGAGATCATTATTGCGGCAGCGGGTAGCAATGCCGTGGCGGGCAATGTGGCGGCGGATAAGGGCAAAAAATCTGGGCAAAGCAGCGTGCGTATTACTGACGCCACGATTGACGCAACCGGAATTGATGCAGGTGAAAAAGGTGGCGCGGTTGTAATCACCGCCGATCGCATTGAGCTAAACGGTGCCACGCGCATTGATGCTGCTGGCAGCAAGGGCGGCGGAACCATTCTGGTAGGTGGCGATTATCAGGGCGCGGGCGATACCGCTGCCGCTGTTCACACATCGGTCGGTAAAGATGTGACGCTGGATGTCAGCGCGCGGGATAAAGGCGATGCAGGCAAGGCCATTTTATGGTCAGACGAAAACACCTATTTTTATTGCACGGCACTCGCGCAAGGCGGCGCAC
>JAKFUW010000210.1 GCA_021732545.1 Alphaproteobacteria bacterium
CCAAACGCTTCGATGAAAAGTGCGAATACATCAAGCGCTATGTGCCTGAGCTTGCGGGCTTGAACGCTCGTGATATTTTGGCGCTGCATAGCGGCCAAAGCCTGCTTGCCCCGAGCGATTATCCCGCGCCGATTGTCGACCACAAAGCCGCCAAAGAACATGTGCTGCGCTTATTCAAAGAAAGCCGCGCGGCGTGATAAAACGTGTTTTTAATATTGCAAAATACCCTATTGCCTTTGCGTTGCTGTGGTTTGTATTAAGCCAAGCCGATTGGCACAGCATCTACAGCCACGCGCAAAAGATTGCACCGCTTTGGATTATTCTGGCGATTGGCTCTTTCACAGCCGCACAGTTTTTTGCGGTATTGCGGATGAATTTTTATTACCAAAAAGCGCACAAACCCATCGATTTTATCTATGCGCTCAAGCTCCATTATGTGGCGTTATTTTATAATATTATTTTGCCAGGAGGTATCGGCGGCGATGGCTATAAAGTGCTGATGCTGAAAAAAAACGCCGATTATTCTGCGAAAGAAGGCATCAAAATCCAGCTGCTCACGCGCTTTAATGGTTTGCTGGTTCTGGTGTTTTCCATTCTATGCACGCTGCCATTTTTATCGCTACCTGTTGCCGCACACTGGCTGTGGCTGGCGGTTGTGCTGGGGGTGGTGTTAGCATTGATTATTTACTCACTTTTTATCCGCCATGTCATGCGCGCACCATCTTGCACCGAATCGCATGCGCTGCCATATTCGCTGGGCGTGCAAGGGTTTAATGTGGGCTGCATGGTGGCATTATGGTTGGGTTTGAGCAATGGGCAAAATTTGGCGGAATATATTTTATTGTTCCAGCTTGCGGCACTCGCAGGGATGATCCCGATCACCATCGGTGGGCTTGGCATCCGCGAGGCGACGTTCTTTTTCGGCGCGGATTTCCTGAATCGGCACAGCGGCACACATCTGGATGCTGAGCTTGGGATTGTGATTTCGCTGCTGGTTTTCGCCATTACGGTCTTGAGTGCGTTGATCGGGATCCGCTGGTTGAGCGCCATGAATAAAATGTTGCCTTGCGCGAATGTGCCGACGTGATACATTAATATCATAAGGAGAAACACATGGTCGCACTCGAAACACCCAGAGCCGTCATTGGCTGGAAAGCACCCGATTTTAAGCTCAAAGGTACCGATGGCAAAGACTACGCTTTAGCCGATGTGCGCGGCGTAAATGGCCTGCTGCTAGTGTTTATGTGCAACCATTGCCCTTACGTGCAAAAGCAGCTTGATCGGCTGGTTACGCTGGCAGGTCAGCTCAAAGAGCTAGGCGTGGGCATGGCGGCGATCAGCAGCAACGATGCCGAACAATATCCTGAGGATTCGTTTGAGAATATGCAAAAGCTGGCTGCGAATAAAAAATTTCCGTTTCCGTATTTATACGATGCCACGCAAGAGGTGGCGCGCACCTATGGTGCCGTCTGCACTCCCGATTATTACGGATTTAATGCCGAGTTGACGATGCAATATCGCGGGCGGCTCGATCAATCATGGTCGGGCGTGATGGAAAACCCACGGCAAGAATTATTGACCGCAATGACGGATATTTCGCAAAGCGGGAAAACCACATTGCAACAAAACCCCAGCATTGGGTGCTCGATTAAATGGAAAATCGAAAATCGGCGCACGGGTTCGTGAAAAATGGACTTTGTCATCCCGCACTTGTTGCGGGATCTCCATCTATTATCAGGAGACCCCGCAATAAATGCGGGGTGACAGTTTTGGTGTGTTAAGCTGCGCTGATTGTCTTGTTTTGCACCGCTTGGCGCAATGCTGGCTTGCGGCCGATCGAATAATAATCAAAACCCAATTTTGCCATATCGTCAGGCGCAAATAAATTGCGTAAATCGATAATCAATGGCTGGTGCATTTGTTCCCGCGCGTGCGCCCAATCCAGTTCTCGAAATTCTTGCCATTCCGTCACAATCACGCATGCATCGGCTTTGGTCAGTGCATCCAGCGCGGATGCGCTCCAGATTATATCGCCCTTGAGGAGTTCCTTGGCATTGGCCATCCCTTGGGGATCATAGGTGTGGATGTGTACACCCGCAGCCATCAGTGCGGGGATAATCGCAAGGCTGGCACTTTCGCGCATGTCATCAGTATTGGCTTTAAATGTCAGCCCCAGCACCGCGATGTTTTTGCCCTGAACGCTGCCTGCGCACGCATCCATCACACGAGCCGCCATGCTCGCGCGGCGTCCCAGATTATAATGGATCACGCTGTTTAAAATCGCAGGCTCCACATTGTTTTCATGCGCCAGTTGTGCTAGCGCCATCGCGTCTTTGGGGAAACATGAGCCACCAAATCCTGGGCCTGGCTGCAAAAATTTTTCACCAATCCGCGCATCCATCCCCATGCCTTTGGCCACCTGCTCCACATTCGCGCCCACTTGCTCGCAGATATCGGCCATCTCGTTAATGAACGCGATTTTGGTGGCCAGAAACGAGTTCGAGGCATATTTGATCATCTCGGCCGTTTCCAGATCGGTGCGCAGCAGCGCAAAGCCCTGATTGGTAAGCGGATGATAAAGGTCAGCCAGAATGTGAGCGGCGGCGTCGCGTTCCACCCCAATCACAATGCGGTCAGGCGACATGAAATCGGCAATGGCCGAACCTTCGCGCAGGAATTCGGGGTTCGATGCCACATCGCATGTACTTTGCGGATTTGTGCGCTCGATAATCGATTTAATCTGCTTGCCAGTGCCAACCGGAACGGTGGATTTGGTAACCACCACCGTGTGTGCGCGCAAAGCAGGCGCAATGGATTGTGCTGCTTTAAACACTGCTGATAAATCAGCTTTGCCTTTGTTTGCTGCGTCAGGCGGGGTGCCCACGGCAATCATTACCACATCGGCCTCGCTCACGGCCTGCGCCAGATTCAGCGTGAAACGCAAGCGCCCAGCGCTCATGTTTTTTTCCATCAGTGCGTCTAGCCCAGGTTCATAAATCGGCGATTTACCAAGGCTCAGCATCGCAATTTTTTCGGCGTTATGATCCACGCATGTCACAATATGGCCAAGTTCGGCAAGGCACACGCCTGTGACCAGCCCTACATATCCACAGCCGATGATGGTGAGGTTCATGGTTGTTCTCCTCTTATTTCCTTCCCTTTTAGGAGAGGGTGAGTGCCGTAAATTCCCTCTCCTTTTAGGGGAGGGTTAGGGTGGGGTTGGCTGTTATCGATAGGCTGTGCGTTATGGTAACCCCCACCTCGATCCTCCCCCATAGGTGGAGGAGGAAGAG
>JAKFUW010000240.1 GCA_021732545.1 Alphaproteobacteria bacterium
GGTGGAGGGATGGCGACAAACCCTCTTGGCTTTTTATATCAACCCCACTACAAATGCGGTTCAATCAGGAGTTTTCATGGCGAACGACCTCGCATTTTTCTATCAGCTACAAGGCGCGCAATTCAACGAATTCAACGCGCGCTCATTCAAGCTGGGCGTGGTGGATGCGGATGAATCGGCGCTGACACGAGATCAACTCAGCCAGCTCAATGCCGATGGAAAGCAAGTATTTGCCTATATCAGCGCGGGCGAAGCCGAAACCTTCCGCGATTATTACACCGATCATAATTGGGGTGCCACCCCGCCTGATTTCTTTGTGGAAGTTAACCCACGCTGGGGTACGAGTTATCGCGTGAAGTTCTGGGATAATGATTGGCAGCAGGTGGTGATCGACCGCATGACCGACCTGATTAAAATGGGTTATAAAGGCGCGTATTTTGATGTAATCGATGTGTATAATGTGCCCGCCGTGCGCGCGGCTTACGCTGCCGAAAACCCAAGCGGCAACATCCGCGAGGCCATGGTGGATTTTATCGTGCGGTTATCTGCCACCGCCAAGGCGCTCAATCCTGATTTTCAGATTATGACGCAAAATGCGGTGGCGTTGTTTAACACCGTCGATATTGGCAGCCTGACCCAAGCCCTATCCCCCAACACCCGCTTTTTGGATGCGATTGACGGCGTGGGCAAAGAAAGCACCTTCACCTACGGCGACACCTACCCCGTTTCGTGGAGTCCGTGGGATGCCAAATATGTTGAAAATGCTGTGAATGCTGGCAAATATGTCATCGGCCTGGAATACCCAACGCTGGGCAATAACGCAGCGATTGAAGCCGCTTATAATGGCACGCTTGCGGCAGGATACATCCCCTATTTATCCAACGAACTGCATGACGGCCAATTTATCAATTTCAGCAAAAACTATCAGACACTGGGCAATATCAACGCCACGCAACTGAACCAAATCACCCAAGACTCCACCCTCACCCCGCTGATTGGCGGCCTTACCACCTCCGATCTGCTGATCGGCAACCAATGGGGCGATAGCGTGCTAGGCCATGGCGGCAACGATGTGGTGTATGGTTTAGAGGGCAACGATATCCTCAAAGGACAAGAGGGCGACGATCAACTGCTGGGTTGGTACGGCAACGACACCATCGAAGGTGGAAGCGGCGTCGATTCGATCTATGGCGATTTTGGCGCGGATAGTTTGGATGGTGGCGCAGGCAATGATTACATCTTCGGGTGGAGCGAAAACGATACCATCAACGGCGGCGATGGCAATGATGCCATCTGGGGCGATCAGGGCGATGACAGTGTGAATGCGGGTGCGGGTAATGACGTGTTTTTTGGCTCCACCGGTTCAGATACAGTCTATGGCGGCGCGGGCAATGATGATATTTTCGGCGATGAAGACAACGACCTGCTCTATGGCGAAGGCGATAATGATCATCTGTATGGCTGGACGGGTGACGACACGCTCGATGGCGGTGCTGGCGATGATTCCTTAAGCGGCGATCAGGGCAATGATGTGTTGATCGCAGGCGATGGCAATGACTGGATCTATGCGGGAGAAGGCGACGACCGTGTGCAGCTTGGAAACGGCAATGACTGGGCATTTGGCGATGCAGGCAACGACAGCATCGATGGCGGCGATGGCAGTGATGTGATCTTTGCGTGGGAAGGCAACGACACGTTGATTGGTGGTGCAGGCAATGACTTTTTCTCTGGCGAAGGCGGCAATGATTCACTGGTGGGCGGCGCAGGAAATGATGAACTCTATGGCGGCGCAAGCGCAGACCGCTTTGTCTATTCGGTAGCCAGCGGCATCGATACCATCCGCGATTTTGTGCAAGGCATTGATAGTGTGGAGCTGCGCGGCTTTGGTGTAGGCGCAACCTTTGCCACCATTATCGCACCCAATGTGTTTTATGCAAACGGCAACGCTACTATCGGCTTTGGGGCTGGACACAGCCTCACCATCGATGGCGTGGCCGATGGTAGCTTGAATGCCAGCCACTTTGTGTTTGTGTAGGCTTTAACTTGGAAACCCACTGATTCTTTCTGTGCTATTTCCTAACCTGCGCAGAACCCTTATCGTGATCAGCATAAGGAGCACCATCCATGATCACCCTCTACCCTTATGCCGCGCTCGGCCATGCCAACCATGGCTGGCTCGATGCGCGGCATCATTTCAGCTTTGGCATGTATCACAACCCAGCACGGCGCGGCTTTGGTACATTGCTCGTCATCAATGATGACCGTATAGCGGCAGGGCGAGGCTTTGCCCCGCATCCGCACCGCGACATGGAGATTATTACCTATGTGCGCGAGGGCGCAATCACCCACCGCGATAGCATGGGTAACGCAGGGCGCACGCAAGCGGGCGATGTGCAGGTGATGAGCGCCGGTACCGGCATCGAACATTCTGAACAGAACATTGAAACAGTTGAAACGCGGCTATTTCAGATCTGGATTCAACCCAGCACGCTGGGCGTGAAACCTCGGTGGGACGCGGCCACATTTCCCAAACATTTTGTGTCCGATACCCTGCCTGTGCTGGTATCTGGCCGCGAGGAGGACATCGCGGCTGGCGCGTTGATGATTCATCAGGATGCAGCGATTTATGGTGGAAATATCGAAGCAGATTCCACGCTGCATGTTCCCGTTCAACATCAGGCTTACGTGCTGGTATCGCGCGGAGAGATTTCCCTGAATGGCACCGCGATGAGCCAAGGGGATGGCGCAGAAGTGGTGGGTGTGAATCCGCTCATCGTTTCGGCAACGACCGATGCGGAAATTTTGGTGATTGACGCGCCTTAGTTTGTTTTCTGCCGTTGCATCGGCATGGCATCGATGGTTTTGAGCCAGCGTTTAGTTCTTCAGGATTCTCGCCGCGTGGTGGCAGAATTTTTACAGATTCCAATCGATGCTGCAAAGCAACCGTGGCTGTTGAGGCAAGATGTGAACTTAAATCCCCCAACAATGCTATGCCAGCCATCTGCGTGCCATGCCCGTGATGATCATCGGTTTGCCAAGTCGGATCGTAACTATCGCAATCGCCGTCTGAAAGCGAACCGGACAGGAGCTGGTGTGAATTACGAACACCAGTATCAAGCAGGCAAACCGCCGGTGCATTCACATCGGAAGACTGGACGCGCCCAGCCATTTCCTGCACCCACTCCGCTTGTTCGTAGGGAGGAAGGTCAACAAAGAATCCGGGTGCTACTTCGCGGTAACGAAAACCTACCAGTGGTGCTGCTGCAAGTTGCAGTATAGCTAAAA
>JAKFUW010000198.1 GCA_021732545.1 Alphaproteobacteria bacterium
TCGTTAAAGGTCAGCATGTATTCTTGCAGGCGTATTACCATGCGCAACCTTTTGCCACCCTCATATTATCGTTCGCACTGTATGTTGCTATTGCTGCGCTTTCGTTGCCAGGTGCAGCCGTCATGACCCTTGCGGCGGGCGCCATATTTGGTTTCTTTCCGGCATTACTTCTAGTGTCATTTGCCAGCACTATCGGGGCAACGCTTGCATTTTTGGTGTCACGCTTTGTGCTGCGTGATTGGGTGCAGAAGAAATTCGGCAAAAAGCTTTCAGCGATTGATGCAGGCATAAAACGCGAAGGTGCTTTTTATCTCTTTGCGCTGCGGCTTACTCCAGTGTTCCCCTTTTGGCTTGTCAACCTACTGATGGGGCTTACAGCCATTAAAGTGCACACATTTTATATGACAAGTCAAGTGGGCATGTTGGCGGGTACGGCCATATTTGTATGGGCGGGTACCCAGTTGGGGAGCTTAACAAGCACAGCCGATATCATTTCACCATCCTTGATTGCGGCATTCGTTGCACTTGGTTTATTTCCACTACTGGCTAAGAAAACGCTCGCATGGTGGCGTGCACGAAGAGCGTCATGCTAGGTAAGCCCAAAACATTCGATTACAATCTGGTGGTCATTGGCGCAGGTTCAGGTGGGCTGGTTAGCGCGTATATTGCAGCCGTTTTGAAAGCAAAAGTAGCCCTGATTGAAAAGCACAAAATGGGTGGCGACTGCCTCAATACTGGCTGCGTGCCCAGTAAGGCATTGCTGCGCTCGGCAAAAATGCTCTCCTATGCCAGCCGCGCTAAGGAATTTGGTTTCAATAGTGCTAGTGTTGATTTTGACTTTGCTAAAGTGATGGAACGTGTACAGCACGTTATCAAGCAGATCGAACCACATGATTCCGTAGAACGTTATAGTCAGCTTGGTGTGGAGTGCATCCATGGCGATGCAAAAATCATTGACCCATACCGCGTGACAGTCGGCGCAAGAGTGCTCACAACCAAAAACATCATCGTAGCAACAGGTGCAAGGCCGCTGGTTCCGCCCATTTCTGGACTTGAAGATTCTGAATACCTAACCAGCGACACACTGTGGGGTTTGCGCGATCTTCCTAAAAAACTGGTAGTGTTGGGCGGTGGACCGATTGGGGCAGAAATGGCGCAAGCATTTGCGCGTTTGGGTTCCGAAGTGACGCTCATTGAAATGGCACCGCAGATTCTTATCCGTGAAGATGAGGAAGTGATAAAACTGGTAACGGATAAATTTCAACAAGAAGGCATCCGTGTGCTGACAGGCCACAAGGCTAAAGCTTTCGAACGTGAGCAAAGCCAGAAACTACTGCTTTGTGAAGTGGATGGTAAAGATGTTCGCATTCCCTTTGATAAGGTCATTATAGCGCTTGGCAGAAAAGCAAATGTCACTGGCTTTGGACTAGAAGAACTAGGGATTACGCTTAACAAAAACGGTACCGTTGCGAGCGATCCTTTTTTGCGAACAAACTACCCCAATATCTATGTATGCGGCGATGTGGCTGGTCCATATCAATTCACCCACACTGCTGCGCATCAGGCGTGGTACTCCAGCGTCAATGCGTTATTCAGCCCCATCAAAAAATTCAAGGCGGATTACCGCGTTATCCCTTGGGCAACGTTTACTGATCCCGAAGTGGCGCGTGTTGGCCTGAATGAGAAAGACGCCAAGCTGCAGAACATTCCTTACGAAGTGACCACTTACGGCATCGATGATCTTGATCGCGCCATTGCGGATAGCGAAGCGCACGGATTCGTTAAAGTGCTGACGGTACCCAAGAAAGATAAAATACTGGGCGTGACCATCGTCGGCACGCATGCGGGCGACCTTATTGCGGAATATGTCATGGCGATGAAGCATGGGTTGGGACTCAACAAAATACTCGGCACTATCCATATTTACCCCACCTTAGCCGAGGCCAATAAGTTCGCGGCAGGTGAGTGGAAAAAGGCGCATGTGCCTAAGGTTGCACTTGCCGTACTTCAAAAGCTGCATCGCTTCAGAAGAGGATAGTATCTTGCTAAACGATGAAAGACGAGATCGAATTTCAGAGTGCGGGTGTGTTGACGCTCGGTGTTGAAATCGAATTGCAGATGCTTGATCCCGAAACGCTGAACCTCACACCGCGCGCCGAAGAACTATTGCATGCCACAAAGCATTTACCACGCGTGAAGCCGGAATTTTATTTGAGCACTGTCGAGATTAACACCGAGAAATGTTTCAACGTGCATGAAGTAGAAATCGATCTGCGCGAAACGCTCGATCAATTGGAGCCGGTGGCGCGCGAGCTTGGCGTGGCATTCTCCTCGACTGGCGCGCATCCGTTCGCTAAATATTCTGACTGCATCATTTCGCCGACCGAGCGCTACCAGGAACTGATCGACCGCAACCAGTGTCTCACCCGCCGGATGACGGTGTATGGGCTGCATGTCCATCTTGGAATGGAATCTGGCGACGACTGCATTCGTTTCAATAATTTTTTTATGAATTTCCTGCCTCATTTACTGGCGCTATCCTCCAGTTCACCTTTCTGGCAAGGAACGGATAAGCTATTGGTTCGACCATTTCGGCACCGCTGATGGTGGGATGCATGTCATTATGTCTGGCATAGGTAAAAATGGCCAGCCACATAAACGCACATGGTTCATTGTTGCGCGTGATAGCGATGGTCCGCAAATCCCCTGCGTGCCTGCCATCATCCTAGCCAGAAAACTGGCAACCGGTGGGTCGCTTGCTGCTGGCGCAGAACCCTGCGTTGGTATGGTTACGCTTGGGGAATACTTGGACGAGCTGAAGCCGTTCAATATCCGCACTTATGATTTCGTAGGATGACCATCCCGCACCGCGCGATATTCTGACTCATCACCGCGATAAAAGGAAATATCGCCGTGGAGTTCTTCGCCTTCAAGCGTCCCGTAAATGTCGCCAGAGGCTTCATCAATTTCAGCGCAGCCATCCCACTCGCTGTTGAAATAGGTTTGCCCTAAGGCAATTTGGAAACTACCATCCACAGTGCCAAATTGGAATTCGCCGTTGCCTTTTTCGTCAATCGTAATGTGGCCGCCCTTGCACAGGTTTACATACTCCTGATCCCACAACTCCATCCATATGATTTTCCATCTGCCCTTGAACAGATTGTTTTTATTGGTCATATTGTACTCCAAACATATGCGGCACTTTATGGCACCACCCCGTACACTGCAATCGTTTCTATCGGCACGTTACCTACGCGAGTGGGCGGGTGATAAGATATTT
>JAKFUW010000278.1 GCA_021732545.1 Alphaproteobacteria bacterium
TTAGGCGGACGCTGTATTGGGTGGCTGGAATCTGACATTGATGAATGGATTGCCGCCTGCATTGAAAAAACCCGCGATAGAAAGGCAGGGCAAGATCCAATAGCCGCAAAGCGTCCCCGAGACTATTTAGACAAGGCTAACGATTATTATTCACCAAAACTTGCCGCCTCTGTAGGAGCATGGGAAGCTGTGACTTCGGATGCAGCTCTTATGAACGGCAAGACCCCAAAACAAGCAGTTCAAAAATGGCTGTGTGAACATGCTAGCGAATATGGCTTGACCGATAAAAATGGAAATCTAGTCAATGGGGCAATAAAAGAAATTGCAAAAGTCGTAAATTGGAAACCAAAAGGTGGCGCTACCAAAACACCTAACCTGAAGCAAGTTACTCAAACCTCCCCCCCTACCAAAAAGTAAGAAAAAATAGAGAGCTGATGCTATTTTTGACTCGAAGACTCGCATTTAATTGTAACTATTTTTTAGTAAAATTTTCATATGGGTAGGTAAGTTACCCCTTATCCAGGGGGTAAGTTTTCTTAACATACCCATCTATCCATTCTAAAATTTACAGCCTAGGTTTTCCTCGTTGAACTACGAACGAGGGCAGACATGACTACACGAATTATTAGACTACCAGAAGTTAAGGCACGTACAGGCCAGAGCCGGTCCACCATCTATGAGCGCATCCGTCAGGGGCTATTCCCAGCAGGAATCTCTTTAGGCGGACGCTGTATTGGGTGGCTGGAATCTGACATTGATGAATGGATTGCCGCCTGCATTGAAAAAACCCGCGATAGAAAGGCAGGGCAAGATCCAATAGCCGCAAAGCGTCCCAGCACCTCGCAAGGAGGTCGGTCATGAAGCGGCTGGATACGGATGCAAAAACAGCCCTAAAATATAGGCTGCAAGAGGATGCGCTAGCTCTGGCTGGCGCACTCTTTCCTGAGAAGCCAATTTCATACAATGGTCACGAGATTCGAGTTGGATGCAAGGGTGGCATCGCTATCAATGTCCGCAGCGGAGTGTGGTATGACCATGAATCAGATGCGGGTGGCGATATGTTCGATTTAATCATCTATGCCACTGGTTTCGATTTTAAAGCAGCTCTGGTCTATGCCAAAAACTGGGTTAGCGAACCATCAAAGCCTCTGCCGACCATCGCTCATCAAAGCGATGAGCAGCGCCGTGAGAACAATCGACATGCTGCAACCAAACTATGGAATCAGTGCAGCTCGATAGGAGGCAACCATGCATCCTGTTAAGCTGTATTTGGCATCCCGATGCCTCTATCCTGATCCATGGCCTGATGATTTATGCTATCACCCAAAACTTCGACATTTTGAAACGGGCAAGTGCCATCCTTCAATGGTTGTTCCTTATCGCGATGAAACAGGTGAGGTAAAGGCCGTGCACCGAACTTACCTCACCATGAAGGGCACAAAGTTGGAGAGGGTTAGCAGTGCCAAGCTTAATCTGGGGTCACCCAAAGGCTGTGCTATTCGGCTTGCGCCTGCAACCACTCGCGTTGCCCTGACTGAAGGCATCGAAGACGCGCTGACCGTAACGCAGTTGTATTATTGGCCATGTTGGGCAGTTGGCAATGTGGCGGGGCTAACCAGCGTGATATTGCCGGACGCCATCACCGAGGTCATGATTTGCGCTGATGCCGATGAAGCAGGCCTTAGGGCTGCTGATAAGGCTGCTGAGCGTTTTGTGAAACAAGGGCGCAAGGTGGATATCATCACGCCCGATGGCGCAAAAGACTTTAATGAAATGTTAATGAAACAAAAAAAGGACGCATAAAGCGCCCCAGAAGGAATTTTGATATGAACAATAATAACGTAGTAGCTTCTTACCAGCAAGAAACATTCAACCATTTTACACATTATGACGCATCTTTAGGCGCTGAGAGGAACTCACAAAAATGGATGGTTCGTTTTACTTTCAATCGTCGTGGTACGCGTCATGAACGCATCATTGAAGGGTGCATTGCACATACTCTTTTTTACCTTGTTCATAAGGGTAGGCATGGTGTTACTGCGGCAGAAATCTCGAACTGGGCATACCCGCTTGAGGAGTGTGTGTACATGCTTCGTAACGAGCATAACCTCGATATTACCGCACATTCTAAATCGCATGATGATAGTAAACATACCCGCTATGAATTGATAGATGCAGTGGAGCTATTAGAGGTCAATACGCCCTAATGCAATAGTCCCTGTTGTGGGGGTAGCCACATGCTACCCCCTTACTATTTTCACATTATCAATAATGGATTCGTCATGGCAAAAAACATGAACCGCAAGGGGCGACGCGACACGCCTCCATTCATCATGCTCAGGCTTGATATTTATGACCATCCCGCGTGGAAGGCCTTATCATCCAAGGCGGTGCTCATCTGGTTGGAAATCCGTAAGCGTTATAATGGCCGAAACAATGGCGAGATAAGCCTGTCTGTAAGGGAGGCCGCTATAGTAGCACATTGCAGCAAAGACACAGCACTGAAGGCACTCAATCAATTGCAAACGCATGGCTTTATCAAGATGAACAATAAAGGCCATTTCCAAAACCGTCATGCCACCACATGGACGCTTACCTGCGAAAAGTTGAATGACCTGCCTCCTACATCTGATTGGCGAAGTTGGCAACCACCCAAACTTTAGGGAAGCAATATCCACTCGTATGCGTGTTCGTATTTGTCTCTAAATTGACTCCACCTAAACACAGGAAGAATAATCGCTTGGTTCTCCAGCCGAACGCTAAGTACCTGTGGCCGAACTGTGAGCACCTTTGCTTACTCTAAAACGCAGAGCACAGTTCGGCTACGAAACCTGTTTAAGCACTTTAGAGTGTGTCACAGTTCGGTGGTGGGTACACATATACATCTAGCCATAGGCTGTGCCATGCTTTCGGATTATTCAACTCATGCCCAGCCATTGATGCCAGACCTTAATGCCTTCACAGCAACCCAGCCCTCTTCATGCCGCAGGCGGTGCGGGGTGTATCAACTGCCAGAGCATAGAGGTCGTGAAGGTGGAACGTGCTGCCGCAGCTTGCACAAGGCAGGTCGTACGGGGCGAGCAAAGGCGCAGTGCAATCCGCACAACAATAATCATCAAGCAAGTCCATTTGTCGTATTGAGATAGCGGGTGCATCGGGTTGTTGTTGATGCGGATACCAAATAATGAGCGACTTGGTGGCCATAAGCCCTAACGGGCTTTGCTCTTGTTCCAACGAGTCGTTGGGGTGCGAGCGTAACAAGCAAGCTCGTAACCACT
>JAKFUW010000222.1 GCA_021732545.1 Alphaproteobacteria bacterium
GCCAAAGCACACCTGAATTGCTGCACGAAACCACTCCGCCGCCACCCAGCGAAACCATCGACATTCCATCTGAAAGCGGTATCTTTATCACCGATTCGCGTTCCTCCATCGACCGCTTTGGCACCATGCAGCCCGAAATGTCGGGTTATGCTGAAAATATCTGGCAATATCTCGATGAGCAAGAGGCACGCAGCCTGATCGATGCCATTCCAGGCGCCATCCGCAGCCCTGCGTTACAAGATGCCTTTCGCCGGCTGATGCTGACCGAGGCCAACCCGCCTCGCAACACGCAATCGGGCTGGCTAGAGCTTCGCGCGAGCACACTGCTGCGCCTTGGTACCACGCAAGATGCCTCGCTGCTGCTGAGTGCGGTGCCGGTATCTTTACGCGAAGGCTCGCTGCAACAGACCTATCTGCTGGCGATGCTGCTGAGTCGCCAGATTGATAAAGCCTGTATCACACTGGAAACTTTGATTGAGAAAAAGAAAAACATCAGCGCTCCACACGAGCGCATGGCGCTGTTTTGCAAAGCCATGAATGGCGATTATAGTGCAGCCGAGCTTGCCATCAATGTCAAAAGCGAACAAGGCAATCCCTTTGAACCGTGGTTTGTGAGCTTGATTGAAAGTCTCAATTATGAAAACACCCGCATGAGTGCGATGCCCCAAAACCCCGAAGAACTCGACATCGCGATGATGCTTGCCGCAGGGGGCAATCGTCTACCCAAAGACTTGCCTTATGAATCATTCCTCGATTCTGGCTACGGCATGTTTTTGCCATCGCTGGCGATGCAAGATTGGGGCAACCCGTTGGCGCAAACCATCTTGCTTGAAGCGTTGCTGCGCTCGCATTCTGGTGCGGCGCGTCCTTTGGCTGCATCCTATGAAACGCTTGCTCAACCTGACCTGATAAAAACCATACCCGATCGTGGTTTAACATACCGCGTTGAAGCATTCTCTAAGCTCAGCTCTGCCAAAAACCATGGCGCGGCGCTGCACGCTTTCAATCTGGCGCTTAAAGCCTTCTGGCAGAAACCATCCATTGCCACGCAGGTGTTATTGCTGCCGCTGATCGCGATTACCGAAACGCTCCACCCCAACCAACCTTACCTCGATTTTGCGCCGCAGGCATTTCGCATTCTCATGCAGAACAACAAAAAGAAACAGGTTCAGCGCTGGCTGCAACTGATGGATCAATTTAAACCAACCGAGCCCGCAACCTATCTGTCGCACGAGATTGCGCGCTTTGCTCAAAACCCTTCCGCGCATCTGAGCCCCGATTCACAGAACATCCCGCCTTTCACCATCCCCGACAACGCGGATAAAAAAATGTTGCGCGCCTTGCAGCGCTATTATCACCTAATGCCGTTATTTGGCTATCAAGTGCCAGAACTGACGTTAAGCCTGCTCGATGAAATGCTCCCCACAAATGGTAATGATTCGACCCCGTGGAATGTCGATGAAATTCAAGACTACACCGATCGCGGTAGCATTGCGGGTGTCATTTTGGCGGCCGCCGCTTTGCATCACGAATCAGGGTGGATGAAGATGGATGATGCGAGCCTGATTGTCCTGATTGAATCCGTGTTGCGCCTAGGCGATAGTGCTTTGGCTCATAAACTGGCGCTTGAGAGCATGCTCGCTTTGATGTAAAAGTACCTTCACCTCTCCCATTGGGAGAGGTCGAAAGATGCGCTTCGCAGCTTTCGGGAGAGGGTGATCGTTACATCTCAGTGCACTTGCCTCTCCCAAAACCGCCTTAAAGTCGATTCTGACTTCTCCCCGTGGGAGAGGTGAAGAACATAGCTTTTCAGCCACTTTCCACACACCGCTCGAAAGGCTTGCTATCGGCCAAGGCTTCGATTATACACCCCTGTACCGCAAGGTGTGGCCAGATAGCTCAGATGGTAGAGCAGAGGATTGAAAATCCTCGTGTCGGGGGTTCGATCCCCTCTCTGGCCACCATTTTTCTCAATAGGTTAGAGGGATTATGGCCAATGATGAAAATTCCAGGCAACCAATAAGCAACCAAGTGAGTGATACAGACGAATATCATGAGATATTCAATTTTCTCGAGCATGAGCTTGGTATGCCGCCCTTAGATGTCGGTAAAATGAACATGCTGGGATATGCAATCGCCGATGCCATAAGGTCACTTCACGGTAAACATACCACTGACCACGCACGATACACCCGCCTTGTCGATAATAAGAGGCTCGCCTGCGAGCTTGTCGAAGCCATGCGTCACTTTTTCGATGATACGCAAACCCTCATGTTGTTAGGGAGTTATGATGCCGACTATTTGTTGCCGGGCTTCATGCAGCTTGAGAATAGATTATGCACTTATGCAGCTACTATCGAAAATGTCATTGCAGAGCATTGGCCAGCTCCACCTAATAACTCTCGTGGCGGTCAATTTAAGGGCGATGCTTTCTCCATGTTTGTTTTTCATTTAATGAATGGTTGGGAAGATGCATATGGTAAAAAGGCAAGCACCACCAGTTCCCCATTCAGAGTGCCACCAAAATTTAGAGCTGAAAAAATTAAACCTGGTCAGCGTGGTGGCAAGTTTGTTTATTTTGCATATGTCGTTAATCGGTTCTCAGGCGTTAGGATCGAGCAGGGTCAATTCGGTGTTGCCGTTCGTGAGACATTAAAAGAATTACGAGAGATGCCACAAGATACTGATGTTCCACTTCAGGCGGCAGCCCTAATCGAATTGATTGACGACCTCGATGCTGAAAACAGGGTAAAATAACTCCGCAAATTTCCTCTATTCATTCTACCCACCTGAACTCACCTTCACCCCTTCTGCTTTAAGCCGCATCTGATATTCTTTTTGAAGCTAACAAAAGGAGTAAAACGATGAATCAAAAAGAACTCAAATTTATTGATGAGCACGACCCGATACTCTCTGTGAGTCAGACAGCTGAGTATCTTGGCTCTAGTTCATCAACGCTCGCCAAGCAACGCATGCGCGGAGATGGGCCTGAATACATCAAGCTGGGTAACCGCATTCGGTATCGCAAAAGTGCCTTAGATCTTTATGTGGACCACAACACCTATCGCAACACCGGCCAGTATTGAACATGAGGAGGGCAAGCAAATGACCAAAAAACACAAAAAAAGCCGTAACTTTAATCTAAGGGGTAATCCCCCCATTATTAGCAGGGGTTGAGAGTAGAGGGTTTTAGTGTGGCGGCCTTTGCCAGCTTCATAGCTGGTGTGATGCCACCGATAGCCATATTAGGGCGCTCGTTATTGTAAGTCCATA
>JAKFUW010000183.1 GCA_021732545.1 Alphaproteobacteria bacterium
CATGCAGGATACCGCTTTTCAGGCACCCCCACCGATACCGCCTGAAAACGGTATCAAGGTGCCTGAATATTTAATCGACACCAAGCACAGCCTTAAAGAGCTTTACCCTGATATTGACCCCATTAAAGCCATCGCGTGCGCTGAATTTTCGCGGCTATGTTACAGGCGCAGGTCGCACGAAAATGTGGATGAAAAAAGCGCTGCTTACCAACAACTAGAAAAAAGCGCAATTGCTGAATGTATGGGTTACAAAGCCAAGGTGTTTGATTCCATCGATCAGCAATGCGTTATCTTTTACAATGACCAGGATATCGTCGTCGCGTTTGAAGGATCAAATCCGTTAAATACCCAACATCACTGGCGCAATGTTGCCAGCTGGGCCTTTGCGTGGTTTACACCCGCGCCGGATGTCATTACCCAAAAAGCAAGAGAAGTAACAGGAGATAAAGATGCGGTGGCCAAGGTGCATTTTGGGTTTGCCAATGCGCTGAATGCAAAAACCATAAGCCCTGATGCCAGCGAGAATGGGAAATCGTTGTGGGATAATATCACGCACTTTTGCAATGAGCTTCATGACCAAAACACCAAGAGAAAACTTTATTTTACCGGCCATTCTGCGGGCGGGGCGATTGCCACCGTTGCCACAGCCCGCGCACTACAAGATATGCCAGACATTGAAATTGGTGGGCTGTATACCTATGGCCAGCCGCGCGTGGGCGGAAAGTATTTTAAAGCAGGACTAGAGGCGTTATTAGGGCGCAACAAGTCACCAGACCATGAGAACCGCGAGAAAATTTTTCGCTTTGAACAATTTGCTGATCCGATGTCGGCGATTCCTCCTTATCATCCCGATCATTATGTGCCGATAGGTCAGTGGATTCCGATGGATGCGTTAGGACATCTGCTCAAGAGAGAGGGATTTAAAGACGCACAACCTACACTGAGTAAGTCTAATCCAGAGCTCTATTCTTACATTCAAAAAATGTATTCTCAGTCTTTAGCAGGAATAACTGGTTGGGGTAAGAAATTTCTTGCTACTTATATACTTCCACCTGATTCTATTGAAAAAATACCCGAAGATTTAAAACGAACCCATAGCTCACTTTCCGATCTTCTAACGCCACTTAATTATACGCTTGCCCATAAGGTAAGAACCTATTCAGCTGCTATTCAGGAGCATATCGATCATCATCGGTTACGAGGAAATAAACCAGACGTTCAATCGCTTCATGGTCAGCTCATGTGGAGTATTATTGAAGCGGAAGATGTTATCAATAAGGTGATATTACCAAGTGGGCATGAATCTGCTCACTTTTCACCAGAATCAATTACGGCGATGCAAAAAGCAAGACCTGCTATCAGCCATTTGCTGACTGAATGTTTGGAGTTACAGCATATCACACTGCCCGATAGCGTTTTAGCATCTGCTGAACCAACAAAAGTTCCACCTGCTCCTGTGACTATCATGGGACGATTCACTCCGCGCTTTTGGAATCAACGCCCTACGCCAGATACGCTTTCACATCAGGATACCCGGGAGGCGCTTCAACAGGCCATCAACAGCAACCTCAAATTTGCATTAACGAATCCTGATGGAAAATTTAATCGGTCGGAGCGCCACATAAGAAATGAAGCCGTTGTTAGCCGGTTGAACAAAGTAACCGATTATTTCCGCGAGATTCAAGATTCACTGAATGAAAATGACCGTGCAAACATGACCAGTGGTAGCGAAAGCGTCGAATCATTTGCTGGTCTGGTTGGCAACGTATTAGCGCTGTGCAACCAAATGAATGGAGAAATTAATCGGCAAACGTCACAATCATCTGCACGGTCGCGCTAACGTTAAAGGTGCTCTATGCATTCTTATTCTTCGTCATTGCGAGCGAGCAAAGCGAGAGTGGCAATCCAAATATAGTTCGAGCCCTAGCATGGATCGCCACGCGCTCCCTTCGGGTTCGCTCGCGATGACGAGAGTGTGTACCGGTACTGATTATGCCTTCAGCCAGCGGCTACCGGGCTTGATGGCGGGGATTTGCGCGAGTTCGGGCGGGAGTTTGGATGGTTCATAGGTTGCCACCTCCACCTCTAATAATGATATCAGCGGGAAGTTGAATCCTGCATGGCCGCCACTACGATCCACCAGGCAGGCTTCGGCCACCACAACTCCGCCAAACGATTCAATGCATTTTATGGTTTCATGCGAGGATTTGCCCGTGGTTACGACGTCTTCTACCAATAGAATCTTCGCACCGTCTTCAATATCGAATCCTCGGCGCAACACAAACTGTCCATCGGCGCGCTCGCAAAACACACCTTCCACGCCCATCTGGCGGCTCATTTCATAGCCGACCACCACGCCGCCCATAGCTGGCGCCACCACCATATCAATTTTGCTATCACCCAATTGCGCGCGAACCTTATCGGCCAAGGCTTTGCACAAACGCTCGCCGCGCTTGGCATCCATCAGCACACGCGCGCATTGCAAATAGGTGTCGGAATGCAAGCCCGATGATAAAATGAAATGGCCTTTCAAAATGGCCTTGGCGGCTGCGAATTCATTGAGTATGTCATCGTGATTCATATTTTTCTACTCTGTTAAATGTTTTTATATGTCATTTTTACCATGTGTCATTCCCGCAAAGGCACGTATGCCGAAGGCGGGAATCTCTATCACCGCTTGCGCAAAGGATAGATAGATTCCCGCCTGCGCGGGAATGACGATAAAGTAGAGTTCTGCAAAACACTTTCTTTGTTTACTCTACCAATATATTATCAATGAGCCTTGTTTTCCCAAGATACACCGCCGCTAGCAATCGTGCCGGTGCAGCATAATGGTTCATCGCCGATAAATCCTCTGCGTGGCGTAGCTCAAGATAGTCCACCTTGTCAAACCCTCGCTGCAATAAGGCGGCATTTGCCCACAACAGGCTTTGCGCCACGTCATCTGCGCCACTAATTTTTTGCGCGGTCGCATTTAAAATTTCATAAAGCGCGGGCGCCACCGCTCGCTCATCCGCACTCAAATATAAATTGCGCGACGAAAGCGCCAGCCCATCCGCATCGCGTACCGTGGGCACACCAACGATGGATACGGGAATGTTTAAATCCTCCACCAATCGCTTGATGATAGCCAGTTGCTGAAAATCTTTTTCGCCCATAAACACTTCATCGGGCATCACCTACAACAACAGTTTGGTGACCACCGTTGCCACGCCTGAGAAATGATGCGGGCGCGAGAGGCCGCACAGCATGTTGCTTAATTGCGCCACGCTC
>JAKFUW010000141.1 GCA_021732545.1 Alphaproteobacteria bacterium
AGGGGGAGGAGTGGTACTGTCTGCTTGCTAAAGATTGAACGATTAAAGAAAATGGAACATCATGTCCGCCAAAGACATCAGCAAAATTGCCGATAACCGCTCCGCGCGGTTTGAATATACCATCGGCGACACGGTGGAAGCGGGCATTGTGCTTTATGGCACCGAGGTCAAATCGTTGCGCCAGGGCAAGGCCAATATCAAAGATTCCTACGCCGTGCATAAAGAAAACGAACTGTGGCTGATGAACAGCTATATCGGCGAATATAATCAGGCCAGCCGCTTTAATCATGCGCCCATTCGCCCACGCAAATTACTGCTGCATCGCACTGAAATTAAAAAGCTGATCGGCAAACTCAAAACCCAAGGCATTACGCTGGTGCCATTAAAAATGTATTTTAATGAGCGCGGGATTGCCAAGCTGCAAATGGGTATCGCCGAGGGCAAGAAAAAACACGAAAAACGCGCCGCGATCAAAGAGCGCGACTGGAAGCGCGAGCAAGGCCGCGTGATGAAGGGTGAGAAGGAGTAGCCTATTTTTATCTGTTAAAATACCGTTAGCTTGACTATAATAAAATATTAAGAGGTATGTATAATGACTGAAAATATCACGATTTCCCTGCCTTCTGATATCGTCAGATCGGTTGAAGGTGCGGTTGCCGCAGGTGAGTTTACTTCAAGCGATGCGGTGCTGCTGGCGGCCTTGCAAGAATGGCAGGAAAATCGCCAGATGGATGAGGCGTTGATTGCGCGGATTGCTGCAGGTGTTCAAGAAGGGTTAGACGATATTGAATCAGGCCGTCTTTACACCAGCGAAGAGGTGTTTGCTGAACTCAAAGAACGTCTGATTTCTTCCGACTCCTGATATGAAAGTGTTGTTTACGTGGCGTGCGAGGCGTGATCTTGATGCAATCGCAGACTTTATTGCGGGCGACAATCCCCCTCGCGCCATTTCCTTTGTCGCAGAAATAGAACGTAAATGCGTTATGATTGGGCATGCGCCTGAAAGCCATCCCTTAAGTCCAGAATTTGGCAAGGCTATTCGCAAATCAAGCCACAAAAACTATCTGATTTTATATAAGCTAACAGAGTATGCAGTCATCATTGCACATGTGGTGCATATGGCGCGCCATCGCCAGAAACTCTGATTAGTATGACCCTCACTATCCACATCATCGACATGCTCCACATCGAAGATAATTACAGCTTTGTGCTGCGCGATGAGGCATCGAGGAAGGTAGCGGTGATCGACCCTCCGGAAGCCAAAGGCGTGCTGGAGGCATTGGCGCATGAGGGCTGGCAGCTTGATTACATCCTCAATACGCACCATCACTGGGATCATGTGAATGGAAACATAAAGCTGAAAGTTGCCACGGGCGCGCAAGTGGTGGGAAATGCCGCCGATGCACACCGTATCCCTGGGATTGATATAAAATTGCAAGTGGGTGAGGCCTTTGCGTTAGGCGAATCAGTGGCAGAAATTATCGCCATTTCTGGCCATACCATCGGCCATATTGCGTATTATTTTACAGCCGATAAAGCCGTGTTTTGCGGCGACACATTATTTCCGATGGGTTGTGGCAGACTGTTTGAAGGCACGCCAGAGCAGATGGTGGTAAGCATTGGCAAATTGATGGCCTTGCCCGATGATACCCGCATTTATTGCGGCCATGAATATGCGCTGAGCAACGCTAAATTTGCCCTGAGTGTGGATTCAAACAATAAAGATTTGCAAGAGCGGATGCGGCAGGTTCAGGAGTTACGAAATATCGGTGAACCAACGGTTCCTACTACGGTAGCCGATGAAAAACGCACCAACCCGTTTGTGCGGGCGGGAAGCGATGTGGAACGATTCGCGCAGCTTCGCGCATTGAAAAATGATTTTCGGGGATGATAGTTTGATTTGTCATGCCGCACTTGTTGCGGCATCTGCATCCAAATGGCACCAGACCCCGCAACAAGTGCGGGGTGACAATGCACCACACTTGCAGTCTTTGTCATCACATTGTAAAAGCATAGTATGAAACATTTTCCCGCATGGTTTTCCGAATTTGAACCACTGATGGCGCTGTATAAGCCCTATGACTGGCTGATTGATAGCGTGGGCATAGTGTTGTTTGCAGGCGCGCTTAACCTTGTCGTTGGGCGAGTGTTGAAATTTACCATCCACAAACTTGATCGCCGCAAAACCGGATGGGATGATCTGATTATCAAATCCTTTGTGCCGCCGTTGCGGTTGGCGGTGTGGATTGTGGCCGCGCATTACATGCTGGGCATCTGGTATGCGGAAAGCAAATTTCATCTGTTCAAAGACCTGCGCGGCTGGCGCGATATCGCACTGATTCTGACCTTTGGCTGGGGCATGATTCGCCTGATTCATCGCGGCGAGGCGCAATATATCGCCGACCGCAAACGTCGCAAAAAGAAGGTGGATCTGATGACGGTGACGGCGATCACCAAAATCCTTAACATCACCATCTTGTTTGGTATCGGTCTGACGTTGCTGCAAAATTTTGGCATCAGCATTTCGGGGATATTGGCGTTTGGTGGATTGGGTGGTGTGGCGGTGGGCTTTGCGGCTAAAGACACGCTGGCCAACTTTTTCGGTGCGATGATGATTTACTTTGATAAGCCGTTTAAAGTCGGCGATTGGATTCGCTCGCCTGACCAAGAAATTGAAGGCGAGGTGGAGCATATTGGGTGGCGGATGACCACCATCCGTACACCCGAAAAACGCCCGCTCTATGTGCCAAACGGCGTGTTTTCCAATATCTCGGTGGAAAACCCTGAGCGCATGACGCATCGGCGAATTAAAACCCATTTGGGGCTGCGCTACCGCGATCTGGATAAGATTCCCGCCATCTGTGAAGCGATTCGCGCGATGCTCAGAGTGCACGAACATATCGACAATCAGGAAAAAATCATCGTCAATCTCGATCAATTCAACAGCTCCAGTTGCGATGTGCTGCTGATGTGTTTTACGCAGCATATTGGCATGAATGATTTTTATCCGGTCAAGCATGATGTGTTGCTGCGTGCAGCACAAATTGTGGAGCAGCAAGGCGCAGCATTCGCTTTCCCCACGCAAACGCAGCATTCGGATACGGACGCGCAAGCACAGGTTGAGGCACCTGTCGCCAGCGTTCACCTGCTTTCATAAATCTGTGCGTTTGGCCTAATTGGCACTTTCAATGTTGGTGAAAGTGTGTAGAACTACACTCCCATGACGCGATATATTTTTATTACTGGCGGCGTGGTTTCCTCACTCGGCAA
>JAKFUW010000138.1 GCA_021732545.1 Alphaproteobacteria bacterium
GTGCATGGCATGCAGCCAGGGGGCCAGCTGACCATCACCACCGAAGTGGAGAATTATCCGGGCTTTGCCGACGCCGTTCAAGGCCCGTGGCTGATGGAACAAATGGAAGCGCAAGCCAAACATGTGGGCACGGTGATTATCCACGATACGATTATGTCGGTTGATCTGTCCAAGCGCCCCTTTGTGGCCGTTGGCGATTCGGGCGATCATTATGTGGGCGAAACATTGATTATTTGCACCGGTGCTTCGGCGCGCTGGCTTGATATTCCAAGCGAAAAGAAGTTCCAGAATTTCGGCGTGTCGGCCTGTGCCACCTGCGATGGATTTTTCTTTAAAGGTAAAGAGGTCGCAGTGATTGGTGGCGGAAATTCCGCTGTGGAGGAAGCCTTGTTCTTGGCAAATTTGTGCAGCAAGGTAACGCTGATTCATCGCCGCGATAGTTTGCGCGCCGAAAAAATCGCGCAAGATCGTTTGTTTGCGAATCCTAAAATTCACGTGATCTGGAACAACACGGTTGATGAATTTTTAGGCACCGAAAACCCAACGAACCTGACCGGCCTTCGCCTGCGCAACACGCAAAATGATGAATTGTCGGAAATTAAAGTGGATGGATGTTTTGTCGCCATCGGCCACACGCCCAATAGTTGGCTGTTCAAAGATTCTGGCCTCAAAATGGATTCGGAAGGCTATCTGATCACCGAACCCGATAGCACCCGCACCGCAATTGATGGCGTGTTTGCCGCAGGCGACATCAAAGATCGAACCTTCCGTCAAGCCATCACCGCCGCTGGCATGGGCTGCATGGCCGCGCTCGAGGCTGATAAGTTTCTGGCGCATGCGGAGCACGAAAAAGCGCACGCGGCGTAATCCACAGTTACCGTCATCGCGAGGAGCGCCAGCGACGTGGCGATCCAGTGTTATCCGCCCGTGCCAAGCATGTGAATGGATTGCCGCGCAACGATAAATCGTTGCTCGCAATGACGCAACCCGCTATAGCTTACCAAACCACGTGCCAGAGGCGTTTGCAGTATGGATTGGGATAAATTGCGGGTGTTTTACACAGTGGCGCAGGCCAAAAGCCTGACGCGGGCAGGGGAATCGCTGGCGCTCAGCCAATCATCCGTCAGCCGCCAGATCAGCGCGCTCGAAGAAAAACTCAAAATCACGCTGTTTCATCGTCATGCACGCGGGCTTGTGCTCACCGAGCAAGGCGAGATTCTGCATAAAACCGTGTCCGAAGTGGTGGCCAAGCTGCATGCGACTGAAACCATTTTGGCCGAAAGCTCGGCGCGCCCCAAAGGGCAATTTCGCATTACTACTCCCGCGGCGTTTGGCAGCATTTGGCTGGCGCCGTTGCTTAAAGAATTTCAGGATTTTTACCCCGATATTGAAATTACTTTGTTGGTGGATGACCGAGAGCTGGATTTAGCCATGCGTGAGGCCGATGTGGCGATTCGGATGTTCCCCTCCAAACACCCCGATCTCATTCAAATTCCGCTGACGAATCTCAGCAATTCGCTCTATGCCTCGAATGATTATCTGCGCGATTATGGCATTCCGCAAACATTAGCCGATTTGAAACGTCACCGAATCATCGCCTATCCGAATAATTTGCCAGCCCCATCGCCGCATGTGCATTTGCTGCTGGAATTGTCGGAGGTAAAAAAAATGAAACTCACCCCCTCGATCCAAATCAATAGCCTCAACGCCATGCGCCGCGCGGTGAAATCGGGCGTGGGCATTGCGTCATTGCCCGATTATATCATGCACCGCACCCGCCATGTGTCTAAGGTGCTGACGCATCTGGAAAGCCCGCGCACCGAAATGTTTTATGTCTATCCGCTGGAATTAAAAAACTCGCGCCGCGTGAGTGTGTTTCGTAATTTTATCGAGCGCAAAATCGAAGAACATGTATTTTAGGGTTTTCTGCTCTCGTCATCGCCCGAGTTTGCTCTACGCAAACTATAGGGCGATCCAGAATATGTAATTTAGAAGCTGGATTCCCCTATAATTTTGCTTTAGCAAAATTCGGGGAATGACGGATAGCCTGGTGCCAGACCCCGCGTACCGCGTGCGGAGCGACAAGGCCAAGCCATGCACAAAACGCATAGACGCTATGCAATCTACGCATTTGATTCGTTAAGAATTATTAATATGATGCGCGCATGGAATTAAGCCTTCTTCATACCTATTAAGACTTAATGCTATTATCGGCCCAAGGGTCGATATGTTCTGAGCGTTTGCTCAGCCGTCCGACAAAATTTATTTTTCGGGCGGGTAGCCTCCCTGTTAAGCTTGCCGGATGGGTCAAACCATCCGGTTTTTTTTGGCCTAAAACTTAAAGCCGATAGTTAAATCGGCAAATCTTTGCGGTATTGGTGAGGCTATAGGCTGCGGTTGCTGGATCATCCGATGTTGTGCAACCAACGGAACCGGTCCAGCTATTTTGTGGTCCCACAAACACGCCATAGCCTGGCTTGCCGTCATCCATTTTGGTGTCAAGGTTCCACGTTTCTTCGGGCGACAAAACACCATTCGCGATGCCGCTACCACTTCTCGATTTATATTCAAGATAATTTCCTGTGGCAATTCCAGCAAAGCTGAAAGAGCCTACCGCGGTGGGTGGCAGGAAACGAACAGGTGTAAAAGTAGCAGATGATTTCAATGCAGGCACGTTTACGCCCGCGTTATAAACAAATGAACCAGATGTTGTGGAATCGGTTCGTCCTGTAAAACTACCTTCGATCAAACCGGCATTGGCCAGATGTTGCCACATCCGGAAACGCTCATCATATTGCACTACGAAGTTGTCGATTACCCCATCGCCATTACCATTGCAGGTGGCCGTACTGGTCGCGGCAGTATCCTGACACGTGGCATCACTGCCCGTACCCGCAAGAACACCCCAAAATGCCGTGGCATTGGTCATATCGCCAGGGAGGGCAAAGTATTTATCGCGGAACGTGTAAACAGCAGATTGGTATTTCTGTGTATCGGTCACGATGCTCCGTAGCTCCGCTGCCCGAATCAGGCTCTGCCCCGTCAGCACGCCGCCAACCAGCAATCCGAGGATGACCAGGACGATGGAGAGTTCGACGAGGGAGAAGCCGCAAGCCTTTGCTCCCCCCTTGAGGGGGAGCGGCTGAGATGGCGCGCGTTGCGCGGCGATCGAAGCGTGGGGGGAGAATACTTCAAGGCGCCCCCCACCAGCAAGGCAAGAGCCTTGCTGACTCCCCCTCAAGGGGAGAGTGGTAGTTAGTTTGCGGT
>JAKFUW010000257.1 GCA_021732545.1 Alphaproteobacteria bacterium
ACGCTCGTTGAAACGCTGCTTTACAAACAAATGCTGGAATCATTGGCGCTGGCACGCAAAGCGGGGGCGGCGGTTTCGGGCTATGCCAAGGTGAAAGAAGCACTGCAATCGGGCGCACTCATTGCGCTGGTTCATGCCGATGATGCCTCGGCTGATGGTATCGAAAAACTAAAGGGTGGTATTGAGATTTTGAGCTATCATTGTGTTGCTCGCGACGACCTTTGCCGCATCATTGATAAAGACGATGCCGCGCACCTTGGCGTGCTTGACCATGTGGCGGGTGTAAATCTTATCGCAAAGCTTCGCCGTTTTACTGGATTTATCGAAACAACTTCGCTATAAAGCAGCCCACATGACAGAAAAATAACAGAAAAATGACGGTATGACAGACACTGACGACAACGATAAAAACGAACGCAAAGTCGCAAAGCCGATGACGCTTTCGCTCACCAAAACCGTGGAAAGCGGCAAGGTGAAGCAGAATTTTCAGCGTGGTCGTAGCAAGACGGTGACCGTTGAAGTGAAGAAAACCCGCACCTTTGCGCGCCCCGACAGTGCAGGCGGCATGGTGGAAGTCAATAAAGTGCCAATGCGCCCGCAAGGTGGTCGTTTTTTAACGCCCGAAGAACGCGAAACGCGGATGAAGGCCTTGGCGGATGCCGATAAAACCGAACTCAAAGTGATGCCGCCGCCGCCTAAACCCATCCGCAAAACGGTGGATGCTGAGACGCAAGTGGATGCGGAAGTTGAAGTGGAAGACGTGATCCCCGATGCGGATGCGGTGGCGCGCGCGGCACCTGCAGTCAAGCCCACCGATAAAAAAGTGATACCCACGCCCGTTGCTAAAAAACGAGTGGATGAAGAAGAAGATCGCAATAAAAAGATTAAATTAAAAGGCGAAAATTCGCGCCGCCAAACGGGCAAGCTGACCGTGACGCAGGTGTTGAGTAGCTCCGATGATGAGCGCATGCGCAGCCTTGCTTCTGTTAAGCGCCGCCGCGCGAAAGCGAAGATGGATAGCACGCCGTCATCCATGCAGGAAAAGCAGGTGCGCGAGATTATTATCCCCGAAGCCATCAGCGTGCAGGAGCTTGCCAACCGGATGGCGGTACGCGCGGTGGATGTGGTGAAAACGCTGATGAAAATGGGCACGCTGGTAACCGCTGGCCAAGCCATTGATGCGGATACTGCCGAAGTGATCGTGATGGAAATGGGCCACAAGCCCAAGCGCGTCAGCGATTCGGATGTGGAAGATATTTTGGTGCAAGAAGGTGATGCTGACGCAGATATGGCCACGCGCCCACCTGTTGTCACCATCATGGGGCATGTGGATCACGGGAAAACCTCGCTGCTCGATGCGCTGCGCAAAACCGATGTGGTGGCAGGCGAAGCAGGCGGTATCACGCAGCATATCGGTGCCTATCAGATTGAAATGAAAACGGGTGCGAAAATCACCTTCCTCGATACTCCTGGCCACGAAGCCTTTACCGCGATGCGTGCGCGCGGCGCGAAAGCAACCGACATTGTGGTGTTGGTGGTGGCCGCTGATGATGGCATTATGCCGCAAACCGTGGAGGCGATTAATCACGCCAAAGCCGCAGGTGTGCCAATTATTGTGGCGATCAACAAAATCGATAAACCCGCAGCTGATCCTGAAAAAGTGAAAACGGCTTTGATGAATCACGAATTGGTGGTGGAAGATTTTGGTGGCGATGTGATGGCGATTGAGGTTTCAGCGCTCAAAGCGATGGGCTTGGAAGATTTGGAAGAAGCGATTTTGCTGCAATCCGAAGCGCTGAATTTGAAAGCCAACCCCACCCGCGCGGCGTCAGGTGTGGTGATTGAAGCCAAGGTCGATAAAGGCCGTGGAACGGTTGCCACTTTGCTCATGCAACGCGGCACGCTCAAAGTGGGTGATTTGCTGGTGGCAGGCTCGTCTTATGGGCGGATTCGTGCGATTAATGATGATAAAGGCCGTGCCTTAAAAGATGCGCCGCCATCACTTCCCGTCGAAGTGTTGGGCCTGAATGAACCACCCGCGGCGGGCGATGAATTTGCGGTGGTGGAAAATGAAAAAATTGCTCGCGACATCACCGAATATCGCGCTCAAAAAGAGAAAAATCGCCTGCAGGTTGCTGGCACCAAAACGCTGGAACAGCTCTTTGCCACCAGCGCTGGCGATGCTCCGAAGGAACTGGCGATTATCGTGAAAGCCGATATGCACGGCTCGATGGAAGCGATTGCAGGATCGATCGCGAAATTCGATGGCGACGAAGTGAAAGTGAAAATCACGCACCAAGCCGTGGGTGCCATTAATGAGTCGGATATTTCGCTGGCACAAGCCACGGGTGCGATGATTGTAGGTTTCAATGTGCGCGCGATGCCAAAAGCAAAAGAGCTTGCCGAAAAAGAGAAAACTCAGATTCGTTATTATTCGATTATTTATGACATTATCGATGATGTGAAAAAAGCGCTCAGCGGCATGTTATCGCCTGATTTACGCGAAAATCTGCTCGGATACGCTGAAATCCGCGAAGTATTCAACATCACCAAATCGGGCAAGGTGGCGGGTTGTATGGTAACCGATGGCCTGATTAAACGCGGCGCGAAAGTGCGTCTGCTGCGCGATAATGTGGTGATTCATGAAGGCACGCTCAAAACCCTCAAACGCTTCAAAGACGAGATGAAAGAAGTTAAAAGCGGCTATGAGTGCGGCATGGCGTTTGAAAATTACGAAGACATCAAAGCCGGTGATCAGATTGAAGCCTTCGAGATGCAGGAATTTGCGCGCGAAGTATCCGAAAAAGTCGAAAGCAAATTCGATAAACAAGCAGAAAGCGCGTGATTACGTGCACGCATATGCTACATTTGCGTCGTCTTTGCGAGGAGCGCGTATCACGCGTGACGAAGCAATCCACCTTAGATTGCCACGCATGTGCAATGAACATGCTCGCAATGACGTGATCGTGAGGTGATCGATGGCCGACCCCAGAAAAGGACCCAGCCAGCGCCAGCTTCGGATTGGTGAAGAAATTCGCCATGCGATTTCCGATATTTTATTCCGTAACGAAATTCACAATCCGTTGTTAGAGACCATTTCAGTTACCGTGTCTGAGGTGCGCATCAGCCCCGACTTGAAAAATGCGACGGTGTTTGTGGAGCCACTTGCTGGAAGCGGCAACCCCACCAAACTGATCGCCATGCTTAACGATCAAGGCACTCCCATTCGCAAGCTGATTGGGAAACATTTAATCTTG
>JAKFUW010000038.1 GCA_021732545.1 Alphaproteobacteria bacterium
CTATAGGGCGATCCAGTGATACTAAAAGCAACTAGATTCCCCTATAATTTTGCTTTGCAAAATTCGGGGAATGACGAGGAATTATAAAATTAAACCAGTATAAAATATCACTTCAATTTCTTGAGTATAAACCGATATGACAACATATACAGATAAATTAGGAGCCAACCGCTCACCGCTTGTTATTGATCCAGAATTATTGGCAACGCTTAAAAAGCAAGAGCATTCTCCAAAAGTGGAACTTGTAATCAACAACTATGACAAGCAACCTCCTAAATATAAAATCACCTTTGAACACTTACCAAAGGACGTTTTTGACGCATTGAGCACTGCTATCTATGATGAATTTGGGCAACATGTACAAGGCGTTGAAGCATGGCTGAGCACAAAGCATTCACATCAAAGTAATGAGCCAGGTTTTTTAGACCGCCATGAAAATATTCGCTACGATATTGAAATCAGGGGTCGTCAACCCGTTGCACAGCTAGCCCCGCTGTTGGGGCTTGAGGTTCCGTCTCATGGTGCAAATCGCCAATCGTAATTAGTCAGATTTCCGAGCGCGGTGCTGCAACAACATATCCGCCAACACGCATGCCATCATCGCTTCGCCCACGGGCACCGCGCGGATACCCACGCATGGGTCATGGCGACCTTTGGTGATGATGTCGGTGTTGTTGCCACTTTTATCAATGGTGTTCACCGCCGTTAAAATACTGCTGGTAGGTTTGACTGCGAATCGCACTACCACCGGCTGGCCGCTGGAAATACCGCCTAGCACCCCGCCCGAATGATTACTCGAAAAATGCACCGCGGCGTCTTTCATGGAAATTTCATCGGCATTCTGCTCGCCGCGAAGCGCCGCTGCCGCAAATCCGTCGCCCACTTCCACACCTTTAACCGCATTGATGCTCATCATGGCCTCAGCCAATTTGGCATCGAGCTTGCCATAGACAGGTTCACCCCACCCGACAGGTACGCTTGTCGCCACCACTTCAATCACCGCACCGACTGATGATCCGGATTTGCGGATGCCGTCAAGATACGGCTCCCATTCTTTGGCGGCGAGCGCATCGGGGCACCAGAAGGGGTTGTTGTGAATTTCGTTCCAATCCCACCGCGCGCGGTCAATGGTTTTTTCACCTAATTGCACGAGTGCACCACGCACGATCACACCTGCCCCTGCTTGCGGGGGGAGGTTGGGAGGGGGGAAGAAGTGGAGCACCTTGCGCGCCACCGCCCCCGCTGCCACACGCATCGCGGTTTCGCGCGCACTGGACCTTCCACCGCCGCGATGATCGCGGATGCCATATTTCATATCGTAAGTATAATCGGCGTGGCCCGGGCGATATTTTTCCGAAATGTCACCATAATCTTTCGATTTTTGATCGACATTTTCAATCATCACACTAATCGGATGCCCCGTAGTTTTGCCCTCAAACACACCCGATAAAATTTTCACCATGTCAGGCTCCTGACGCTGCGTGGTATAGCGCGATTGCCCAGGGCGGCGCGCATCGAGATAGGGCTGAATATCAGCCTCAGTCAGAGGGATTCCCGCAGGGCAACCATCGACCACGCAGCCAATCGCAGGCCCGTGGCTTTCGCCCCAAGTGGTGAATTTGAATAAGGTGCCGAAGCTATTGGTCATAAGTTAGTTGCGAGTTGCGAGTTGCGAGACCATCACCCTACTCTGACAACTGGCAACTGGCAACTGGCAACTGGCAACTGTCTTCATGCAATTGTCACATTTAGCGCACTTAAAATATGCTATATTACACTGAATAATAAACCATAAAAGAAAGAGAGAAACGATATGGCAGAACCAAAAGCTAAAGCCAAAGATGGAAAAGCAGTACCTGTTACTACACCTTTAGCGCCTTCAGTAATCGAAGCTGCACAACCCCCTGCTGTACCTCCTGAACATTTGGCTGGAAAAATCACATTTACGGATAGTAAGTTTGCGGGAAACTGGACTCGTCCTTTTTGGTGGGGACGCGACATGACGAATCGTGGGGAGGCTCTTTATGATGGCATCGCGATAGATGGTATCTCCGACACGGCTGGACGAGTCGTTATAGCGGAACAAGTTAATGTTAACCAAGCAGGAGCAGGTGGTCAATTAACTTTAGGTGGAGTTCGTTTTGAATGTGCAAACGGTCAGACAACCAAACTATTGCTGGTTAGCGACCAGAATTTAAGTTTTTCGCGTACTGATAATCCTCATATTCACGGCATGATAGCACCGAATGCTTTAAAGACTGCTCTTAACAGCGCCTTACAAAAGGCAGGCTTATCGACCGTGGTTGTTATTGATGAACAAGCAGCAGGCAAACCACCTGTCACTATAGATTTTGCAAACGGTTCGCCGCTAGCGCATTTATGTAACTCACCCGATATTAATGCTGTATTATCGAAATAACGGCTAAACCAAAACAACGTCAACTGGCAACTGCCCTACACCAACGCAATATCGGGCGCGTCAATCGCTTTCATGCCAACCACATGATAGCCCGAATCCACATGCAGCACTTCGCCCGTGGTGCCAGATCCGAGGTCTGATAGCAGATACAGCCCTGCCCCGCCCACATCGGCAAGCGTAGTGTTGCGTTTGAGCGGTGCGTTGAGTTCGTTCCATTTGAGAATATATCTGAAATCGCCGATACCCATCGCGGCAAGCGTTTTTATTGGCCCTGCGGATATGGCGTTCACACGGATGTTGTCGCGGCCCAAATCGACTGCAATATATTTCACCGAGGTTTCCAAAGCGGCTTTGGCCACGCCCATCACATTATAATGCGGCATCACGCGCTCAGCACCCAGATAGGTGAGCGTGACGATGCTGCCTCCTTGTGGCATTAACAGCGCCGCGCGTTTACACACCGCTGTGAAGGAATAGACCGAGATGTTCATGCTGTGCTGGAAATTATTGAATGACGTATCGACATAGCGGCCTTTAAGCTCGTCTTTGTCGGAAAAGGCAATGGCGTGGACCACAAAATCAAGTGTACCCCAGCGTTTTTCAATTTCGGCAAAGGCCGCATCCATGCTTGCCATATCGGCCACATCGCATGGCATCAAAAAGTCCGACCCAATCGATGCTGCCAAGGGCCGCACGCGTTTTTCGAGCGCATCGCCCTGATAGGTGAACGCAAGCTGCGCGCCTTGCGCTGCCAGATATTGGGTGATGCCCCACGCGATGGATTTTTCATTCGCAACCCCCATAATCAAGCCGCGCTTGCCTTGCATCAAG
>JAKFUW010000229.1 GCA_021732545.1 Alphaproteobacteria bacterium
GTAATGTTCTGAACATGCTGGGGCTCATGGTCGTGTTGCTGCTGGTGATTGCATCGTGCTTGTTGGTGTTTTTGATGGCGGGGCGGATTGATAAATTACTCGGCGTCACTGGCCGCATTGTGCTATCGCGCTTGCTGGGTGTGGTGCTGGCGGCACTCGCCATCCAGATTATTGGCGATGGGATCATTGCATTTGGATTTACTAAATAAAGAAACAGTCTGTGTTTGCCTAAAGGCTCGACTTTTAGCCACTCCTGATCCATTTTAAATTTATATTTATTTAGCTTTTTGTTTTCCTCATTCACAGGACTGTCATCCTGAATTTATTTCAGGATCATTTCGAATAGATGCGCCAAACAAGTTCGGCATGACAAATGGGGAAAAAAGTTAGATTATATATTATATTTCAACGGAGGATTCGCCATGACAACTTTATTTGATTCGCTGCAAATGGGTGCGCTCACTTTACCCAATCGTATCATCATGGCGCCGCTGACCCGTATGCGCAGCGCGCAACCGGGCAACATCCCTCACGCGCTAAACGCTGAATATTATTCGCAGCGCGCCAGCGCCGGATTGATTATCTCCGAAGCCACGCAAATTTCGCAGCAAGGCCAAGGCTATCCTGCCACGCCCGGCATTCATTCCGATGAGCAAATCGAAGGCTGGAAGCTGGTAACACGCGCCGTGCACGATGCAGGCGGGCGAATCTTTTTGCAAGCATGGCATGTGGGGCGCATTTCGCATTCTTCTCATCAGCCACATGGCGCGGCACCTGTGGCACCTTCCGCGATTGCACCCACTGGAAAGACGTTCACGGCGGATTGGAATCAAGTGCCATATGAAACACCCCGCGCTCTGGAAACGTCAGAGATTGCAGGCATCGTGGCCGATTATAAGCAAGCCGCACACAACGCTAAAATCGCTGGATTCGATGGCGTGGAAGTCCACGGCGCGAATGGCTATCTGCTTGATCAGTTCTTGCAAGACGGCACTAACCACCGCACCGATAATTATGGTGGGTCGATTGAAAACCGCGCACGCTTGTTGCTTGAAGTGGTGGATGCCACGATTGAAGTGTGGGGCGCAGATCGCGTGGGCGTGCGCCTTTCGCCCTATGGCACCTTTAGCGACATGCATGACAGCGACCCCATCGCGCTGTTTAGCTATGTGCTGGATCAACTCAGCGACCGCAAGATTGCCTATGCGCACTTAATTGAACCACGCGCCACCAGTGCAGGCGGCGGTGACGCGGTGATGGAAAACGCGCCCAGCACCTCGGCTTTGTTCCGCGATCACTTCAAAGGCGTGTTTATCTCTGCGGGTGGCTATAATGCGGAAAACTCCAAAGAAGCGGTAGCATCCGGCGCGGTGGATGCCGTGGCATTTGGCCGTTTGTTTATTGCCAACCCCGATTTGCCAGAGCGCTTGCAAGCTGGCGCGGAGCTTAACCCCTATAATCGCGCCACCTTTTATGGCGGCGGCGAAAAAGGCTATACCGATTATCCGTTTTTGAAAGAAAAGGCTGCCTGATGTAGATTTATTAACAAAATATTAAGGTTTTATTGCTTATCCTAATTGCATGACAACACCTCATGACAAAACAAAACCCGTCTCTACAAACGGTGAGTCTCGGTTGGCTGTTGCCGATGTCTATTATAATGATGGCAGGCGTAACTTCTTTTTTTTACCAACGGCGTTTGGAAATGATATTACTCAAAATCCTCCCTTTTTAACCTGTAATACAAAGCTGGATTATGAAGTTAAGTATAATCTGTCAGAAGAAACAGCTGCAATATTCCGCAAAATATTACTGCAAGATGGCTTCTCATCATTTGTTCGAAAAGCAGATGGAAACTTTATTTACGACCTGGAAAATGGTCAATTCGCTGTTTTTACAAAAGAACCTGGGAAACCTTACGCTTATGAAGTTAGACAAATTAGCCCGTTTATATCGCGTTTTTTCTCGAATCGTGAAGCTGGAGAAGTAACGCCGTTAGAGCATGTGTGTGAGCTAGCCGAAAAAGATTTAGGTTTGCTTGGTTTACAAACTATCAGAAAACCTGCTGCCCCCTCAATTCCAGGCAGTATAGATCCTAATACGGTTGGCGAGAACGCAGCACCTAGCACAGTCAAAACTCGTTAAAGTCCCGCCGAATCGTTGCTATCTTTCGGCGCATTATCTTCGTGATGTTTGTGGCGCATCAACCAGCGTTGAACGAAGAAGGTGCCGACTCCAATTGCGATACAAAAAATCAGGATGGTTTCCAAGATCGTGATATCAACGACTCCATCTTTGGCTTTAAGTTGAGCCATATAACCCACTTGTAGCAAGGTCCACATCCAGATGAGACCACCCAGCGAGGTGTAAATCATGAACACGCGTAGCTTCATTTGCGCAATGCCCGCCACGCACGCAATATAATGGCGAACACCAGGCAGCAAGCGCCCCATAAACGCCGTCCACGTACCATAACGCGCAAAAAACCTCTCTGTTTTTTCAATATGGCGAGGTTTCACCATAATATAGCGGCCATATTTTAAGATCATCGCGCGGCCATAACGCAAGCCAATCCAATAGTTGAGCAATGATCCCGCAATCACGCCGCCAGTACCCGATAACAGCACCATCCAATAATTCATTTTATCTTGTGCGGCAAGCATGCCTGCGGGAATCATGGTAACCTCCGCCGGAATTGGCACAAAAGTGCTTTCCACCATCGTGGCAATAAAAATGCCAAGATAGCCCATATGAGCTACTAAATTTTGTAACCATAATGTCAGCATTTCAAGCATGATATTTCCATTTTTTTGTTCACAGCTTTTATGCCAGATAATTCTATCATTGTCATTTTCGTTCTGCTAGGCATGATGGTGTTTTAACCTGCCTTAGCTTGGAATACAATGGATAAACCTGAATGGATGTGGATTAGCTTTTTTGCCGTCGTGATCGCGCTGCTGGTAATTGATTTGGGATTGCTCAATCGCAAGGCAAAAGTGGTTACAGCTCGCGCCAGCCTATGGCTTACCTTGTTGTATGTTTCCATTGCATTGACCTATGGTGGGTGGATCTGGTTTGAGCTTGGTCAAAATCAAGCCAAAGATTATCTGTCGGGTTATGTCGTCGAGAAAATGCTGGCGATGGATAATATTTTTGTCATGTCGTTGATTTTTACTTATTTTGCTAT
>JAKFUW010000045.1 GCA_021732545.1 Alphaproteobacteria bacterium
TTTAGAACCGCTACCACGCCCATTTTTGCACGCCATTACCCCCGACACATCGCTCGCACCAAATATGGATCTGCGCGAATTAGTGGAGAGTAAATTGGGTGCCGAGGCGGTTTTGCTTGACGAATTTATCGCACAATGCGACACCACGCCCACCATGATCTATTCGATATTACTAGAATTGGAATTGGCTGGTCGGCTACTTCGCCTGAGCGGAGGAAAAGTTGCGCTGGCATCACACGCACTCTTTGATGAGGATAATTCATGACGCATCACGTCGTAGTAGTAGAGTCTCCGGCTAAATCAAAAACCATCAATAAATATCTTGGAAATGATTATACCGTGCTCGCGTCATTCGGCCATGTGCGCGATTTGCCATCGAAAGATGGATCGGTGGAACCCGATAATGATTTCATGATGCATTATGAAGTCGATCCTGATTCGCAAAAACATGTGAATGCGATTGCATCCGCCGTCAAAGGCGCTGACACACTGTATCTGGCGACTGACCCCGACCGCGAAGGCGAGGCCATTTCGTGGCATGTGCTGGAGGCCTTGCGCCTGAAAAATGTGATCAAAAAAGACCTCGTGGTTAAACGTATTGTGTTCCACGAAATCACCAAAAAAGCAGTGACGCACGCGATTGCCAATCCGCGCGATATCGATATGAATCTGGTGAACGCGCAGCAAGCACGCCGCGCTTTGGATTATTTAGTAGGGTTTAATCTCTCGCCGATTTTGTGGCGTAAACTGCCTGGCGCCAAATCGGCAGGGCGTGTGCAATCGGTTGCACTGCGTTTAATATGCGAGCGCGAATTTGAGATTGAACAATTTATCACCCAAGAATTTTGGGACATCTCGCTCGATTTAGCGACCCCATCGGATAAAGCTTTCAAAGCGCGGCTGACGCATTTTAACAAAGAAAAGTTAGAGAAATTCTCGATCCCCGATCAAGTCAGTGCTGACGCCATCACGCTTGCGTTGCAAAGCAAATCCTTCAGCGTGACAAGCGTGAAGCCTAAACAATCGCGCCGTAATCCGTACGCGCCATTCTCTACTTCCACCTTGCAGATGGATGCCTCGCGCAAGCTTGGTTTCACCGCTAAAAAAACCATGCAAATTGCACAAAAACTCTATGAAGGTATCGCGCTCAGCGGTGAAACCACGGGTCTTATTACCTATATGCGTACCGATGGGATTTCGGTGGGCATGGATGCGCTGATGGATGCGCGCAATTATATCACCACCAGCTATGGCAAAAATTATCTGCCCGACAGCCCTCGCATGTATAAAACCAAAGCCAAAAATGCGCAGGAAGCGCATGAGGCGATTCGCCCGACTGATCTGGCCCGCACGCCCGATGCCATGCGCGCTTATCTCGATCATGACCAAGCGCGGCTGTATGAGCTGATCTGGAAACGTATGGTGGCAAGCCAAATGGAAGCGGCGGTGTATGATCAGATTCAGGTGGAGCTTGAATCATCGGATAAAAACGCAACCCTTAGCACCACGGGTTCGGTGCTGAAATTTGATGGCTTTTTAAAGCTCTATCAAGAAGCACACGATGATGACGAAGTGGAAGAAGAACATCGCCGTTTGCCCGAACTAAACGAGGGCGAAAAAATCCGCACCGATGCGGTGAACCCCGCACAACATTTCACCAATCCTCCACCGCGTTACACCGAAGCCTCGCTGGTTAAACGCCTCGAAGAACTGGGCATCGGGCGGCCTTCGACGTATGCGAGTATTATTTCGGTGCTCAGTGATCGCGGTTATGTGAATCTCGATAAAAAACGCTTTGTCTCGCAATCGCGTGGGCGGCTCGTGAGCGCCTTTTTAGAGAATTATTTTAAGCGTTATGTGGAATATGATTTCACCGCTGAACTCGAAAACACGCTCGATGAAATTTCCAACGGCGATAAAGAATGGAAAGTGGAACTCAAGCGCTTCTGGGTGGATTTTATCGCCAAGATCGAAGAGAGCAAACATCTGACCATCACCGATATTCTAGACCGACTCGATGCGGTGCTGGAACCGTTCATTTTTGGCACCGGCGAAGCGGCCGAAAAAGCGCGCGTGTGCCCCACTTGCGGCAATGGCCGCCTGTCGCTTAAAACCGGAAAATTTGGAGCGTTTTTAGGATGCTCCAACTATCCCGATTGCAGCTACACCAAACAAATGGTATCAGGCGATGATGGCGAATCCGAAGCTGCTGCAGGCTCCGTCGATTTCCCAAAAACTTTGGGAACCGACCCTAAAACGGCAGAAGAAATCAGCCTTCGCAAAGGGCCCTATGGTGTGTATGTTCAGCTGGGCATGGCCGAGAAGCCAAAACGCGCAAGCCTTCCCAAAGGATTATCGGCTGACGATGTGACACTGGAAGTGGCGCTATCATTGCTCGCACTGCCACGTGAGGTTGGGCTCCATCCTGAAAGCGGCAAACCGATCATGGCAGGTATTGGCCGCTTTGGGCCCTATGTGTTGCATATGGGCGCGTACACTTCGCTGACCAAAGACGATGACGTGCTGACCATCGGCATGAATCGCGCCGTCACCATGATTGCCGAGAACGCCAAGAAAAAAGGTGCCGAACCACTGCGCATTGTCGGTAAGCATGCCGATGGCGACGATATTGGTGTGTTCAGCGGGCGTTATGGCCCGTATATTAAGCACAAAAAACTCAACGTAACCCTGCCGCGTGGTGTGGAACCCGAAGACCTCACGTTGGAACAAGCGCTGGAGCTACTCTCCAAAAAAGCAGCTGCTGCGCCCACCAAAGGCGGCAATAAAAAACCTGCCGCTAAAGCCAAAGCATCCGACGCTGCACCCGCTAAAAAAGCCGCAAAAAAACCGGCGGCAAAAAAGAAAGCACCTGCGAAGAAAGCAGCGTCCAAGCAAAAAGTGGGCTAATATATTTTATATCAAATTAACTTTGTCTTTCCACATTAACATGATTGTCATCCTGAATGTATTTCAGGATCATTTCGAATAGATGCGTCAAACAAGTTCTGCATGACAAACGGGGGATTGTAAATTTACACGACTATATATGACTACGCTATCTAAAAGCGAAACCGTGCAAGCAATTCGAGATTATGAGAGTCATAATCATGCTTTAATTTTTGACCTGTGCTATTTTCAAACTCAGGCGATACCGTGCTGAAATAACGATAGCCAATAC